>JAEUVP010000518.1 GCA_016786805.1 Chitinophagaceae bacterium
CCTGGCAATCCAGGCGCAAACGAAACTAATTACACTCTCCTCCAAAGGAAAGTTTGGAGACGGGCCAGACAGTATTCCGGCTGTTGGAGTAATTAAAGGATTAAGTGATGATCAGTTATTGGAAACAGTGCAACGGCAAACCTTCCGTTTTTTCTGGCATGGGGCTCATCCTTACAGCGGGCTGGCATTGGAACGAAGTAATACAGTTTTAGCAGAGCATTACTGGGATTATATCAATGAGGCCTGGGACGAGCCCAATTTCAGTAAAACCACATTTGGCCCTGATGCCGGTGCTATCGGCGGAACAGGGTTTGGTATCATGAGTACGGTTGTGGCAGTGGAACGGGGCTGGATCGGAAGAGATACCGCCGTAAGAAGATTAATCAAGATCGCAGATTTCCTGATCAATGCAGATTGTTATCATGGCATCTACCCGCATTTTATGAATGGCCGGACCGGTAAGACTATCAAATTTGACCGGCTGGATGATGGGGCGGATATTGTAGAGACTTCTTATTTGTTGATGGGATTTTTATGTGCCCGGGAGTATTTCAATAAGGATAATCCCAGAGAAGTGTATTTACGCAAACGGATCAACCAGATGTGGGGAGCTGCTAACTGGAACTGGCATACGAACGGAGAAAAAAAATTGTACTGGCACTGGAGTCCCAACAATGGTTTTGATATGAATTTCCCTGTGTGGGGGTATAATGAATGTTTGATCACTTATATCATGGCAGCCTCTGCACCCAACCCTTCCAAAGCCATTCCGAAGGAAGCGTATGATGGTACCTGGGTAGGCAGTTTCGGATTTAAGAATGGTAATGAGTATTATGGATACAAACTACCATTGGGGAATTATGATAAAGACAAAGGCGGCCCATTATTTTTTGAGCAATATACTTTCCAGGGCATTGACCCCAATGGTTTGGTAGATTCGCTGGGGAATGATTATTTCCTACAGGGCAAAAATCATACACTGATCAACAGGGCCTATTGTATGGAGAACCCTAAGAAATTCAAAGGGTATAGCGATAAGGTTTGGGGCCTGACAGCCGGTGATAGTTATAAAGGGTATGTGGCACATAGTCCCGAGAATGACCGTGGCGTAATACAACCAACCGCAGCTATTTCTTCCATGCCATATACACCGAAAGAAAGTATGGAAGCATTGAGATATTTCTATTATGAACTGGGGAATAAAATATGGAGTAAGTATGGTTTTGTGGATGGCTTCAGTATTCATCACAACTGGTATGCAAAATCGCATTTGGCCATTGACCAGGGCCCGATCGTGGTGATGTTGGAAAACTATCGTACAGGGTTGTTATGGAAATTGTTCATGGGTATTCCGGATGTGCAGAACGGATTGAAGCGGCTTGGTTTTTCCTCACCCCGCATTAAAAAATAAGAAACTAATTAACAACGTAATTGCTATGAATGAGAAAATAACAAGGGAACATTTTTTAAAAACAACCGCCATGGCGGGAGCAGCTTTACTTGTTTCTTCCCTGGAAGGATGGGCTGCTACTACTACAGATAAAAAATTGAGAGTAGCGGTGATCGGTTGCGGTAGTGTTAGCAACCGGTACCTTCCCCAGTTATTATCTTCTAAACTAATTGAAGTAGTCAGCCTTTGTGATATCAAATATGAAAGAGCTGTTGCACAGAATAAAGAATATAAGGTCAATGCACAGACTTACGCAAATATTGATGCCATGCTGCAAGGAGTGCCTTTCGATATGATGGTGACCCTTACGGATATGCAGGTACATGGCGAACTGAATAAAAAAGCATTGCTGGCAGGTAAACATGTATGGAGTGAAAAACCCATGGCAAATACTTATGCAGAAGGTAAAGCCCTGCTTGATCTTGCCAAGAGTAAAAAACTACGTATCTGGGGAGCACCGGCAGTGGTCAACAGTCCGCAGTTTGCATTTATGAGCCGCACTATTCAGGAAGGAAAATTAGGACGCATTGCATCTGCACACGGACAATACGGGCACACAGGTCCGACCTGGTCAGCTTTCTTTTACGAGAAAGGCGGAGGCAGTATGCCGGACCTGGGCGTTTATAATATGGCTACATTAACTGGTTTACTCGGTCCGGCAAGATCTGTAATGGCCATGACCAGTATTGTGAATCCTGAACGCACAGTGGATGATAAAGGAAAAATAAAAGTGGA
>JAEUVP010000362.1 GCA_016786805.1 Chitinophagaceae bacterium
GACCCAGAAAAGATCATCATTTAACTGGCTGTTGAAGCTGTTGATCGTGGTTTTTTCAGGCCCATCCCACTCCCAGACATTCGGAGCGATGACCACATATTCATCGGTATTGATATGCTCATCCAGGATAAGTTTATTCATGCTGATAATATCCCCGTTGGTAATACCGCCAAGGTTAGGGGTTTGTGTACCGGCCCTGGTCATTCCGTTTACACTGGAACCATAAATAACAGTACCATCAGCACCTTTGCGGGCCGCATTTGGATTGGAAGGACTGTAAATACGATAAGCATACGTGGCAGATATTTCATTGCCATGCCCGTCGAATTCTACCAATTCATCCCAGGATTTTTCGACACATGTTACTTTCTCAATAGTCACTTTCAAACGGCCCGGCAGGTTAGGTAACTGGGCAATAGTTTTTACTGACAGGGCTATTATTGCTACGGAAAAAGTGATTACAGGTTTCATCGTTGGCAATTTGATGGATGTAAAAATGTCAATAACCAGCAGTATATACTCTCCCTGAAAAACAGGATTTATTTGGTGATTGAAAAACTTCCACTTTCCGTTCCTGGTACATAATAGGGTGGCGCATTCGGGTCCTTCTCTCTTACTTCTGAAAAAGTACCTGTGATTTTCCCGGTGGTTCTATCATAGGTTCCTTCAAAGCGGTGTTTAAAGGGGAACAGGTAGATGTCCGCAATGAGTACGTTTTTAATGAAACTGTAAGTGCCTGTCTTTGCCGGGTTATGCTCGAACCGCTGGTGTCTGAAACTGACGGTGCCATCTTTTTTGAATTCAAAGAATAATGAATCTACTGTCACACTACCCGTATTTTGTACCAGCCGGGTACCTTTCCATTTACCAACTATGTCAGAGAAAGGTTTTGCGGTAGTTACCGGTTTACCCAATTCATGTTTCGGTAGTTGTGTTGGCAGTTGCGGCGGCTGTTGTGCCCTTATTGTATAAAAAAAACAGGAAAGCAATACGAAAAGAAATAAGGTAATGAATGAATATCTCATGCAAAAAATTGAAACCTGAAATTAACCAGACTCCTGCGGCATGGAAATAGGTAAAACGACCTATGAAAAGGGAAGCATATGAGAAGAAAGGCTTATTGAACCCGGTTGCCAAAAACTTTGTTGATCGCTTCGGTCTTGTTCTGCACATGCAGTTTTTCGTAGATCTTACCAATATGTTGCCGGACAGTATGGAAGCTGATACCGAGTTGTTCTGCAATTTCTTTGTATAATAACCCTTTGGCAATGAGATTCAGCACTTCTTTTTCCCGGGGTGTTAATACGGCAGCTTCAGGTGTTGCTTTAACGGTATGCTGATCTACAAATAAAGTAACCAGTTTACGGGCAATGGAGGCACTCATGGGTGAACCTCCCTGTTGTAACTCTTTGATGGATTCTATAATCTGAAAGGGAGGAGTTTTTTTCAGCAAATAGCCACTGGCACCGGCTTTCAGGGCTTCAAACACCTGGTCATTGTTTTCATACACGGTGAACATCATGAATTGAATGGAAGGCTCCAGCACTTTTACTTTTCTCACACATTCAATACCGGTCATGCCGGGAAGATTGATATCCATGATCACAATGTCGGGTTTCAATATAGGCAGTTCCAGTGCTGCAGCTTCAGCAGTACGGTAAGTTGCCAGTAATTGCAGGGCTTCATCCTGCTGTATGAATGCAGTCAATCCTTCTGCTACTTCTGCCAGGTCTTCTACGATAACTACCTTGATCTTCGCCATTAGTGCAAATTTAGCGATGGTTGCATCACTGCCCATAGGTATTTTGTTGGATACCCGGATCTGCCGTGATACTGACCACTGTTCCGTTATTATTTTCTATCCGTATGGTACCCGAAATTTCATCTGCTCTTTTTTTCATGTTTTCCAGCCCGTTGGCAAAAGGCCGTACAGCCTGGGGATCAAACCCCCTGCCGTTATCATGGATACTTACCTTTAATTCTTTGTCACAATCAACAGTAAGGCTTACTTCAGAAGCATGTGCATGCTTAACAATATTATGCAGGGCTTCTTTCATAATAAGAAAGATATTACGGCGTATTTCCCCATTTATCTGTATGTCTTTTACCACAGTTGAAACGAAACTGAGTTTGATGTTTTTATCTTCCAGGTATTCGGATGCATAGGAACGGCAAAAACTAACCAAGTCGCCGGAAGAGTCATACCGCTGGTTCAGGGCCCAAACTATTTCTCCCATTTTCTCAGCCATTTCATCACTATAAGCAGATATTTTACCCAAGTCTTCATTCATTTTCAGGTCTTCATTTTTTTGCAACTGTATTTTTTCACTCAGGAATTTGATGCGGGACAGAGACGCCCCGAAATCATCATGCATATCCGTAGCAATACGGGTTCGTTCTTTTTCAATAGCCTGTTTTTTTTCAAGAACAGCTTTCTGGTGTTCCAGTTTGCGCAGGTAATAAGACCTGATAATGAACCATGCAACTGCCGCCGCCACTGTGATCAGCAGTAGTTTCCACCACCAGGTTTTTGTCCATGGTGTTTGAATGGTAAAGAAGAAAGGAACCTGCATCATACTCCATTCATTATCGCCTTTATGTCTTGCTCTTACTGTGAATGTATAATTACCCGGGGCCAGGTTGGCATACGAAGCAGTATTGATATTACTGTTATATATCCAGTCCTGGTCGGCTCCAGTGAGCTGGTAACTATATTCAATATCGTTGCCGCTGTTAATATCCAGCCCTATGAAACGAAACTGGAGGTTATTTCCTGATGAGTGAAAGTTGGTAATTCCTGAACTATCAATATAATATTGCTGGCCGTTTACCATTATCTCATCAATATAGATCGGAATTATTTTCCGGGTATTACCAAGTAAAAGGTCAGGACTGAATCGCATCAATGTATTTCTTGAACCTACCCAAAGATGGTTAGTGCTGCTGTCGAAATAAATACATCGTTCAGAGAAATAATCAGCAGGCAGCCCATCTTCTTTAGAAAAATTGATGAACTTGTTTTCCTTAACCAGTAAGCAACTAAGCCCTTTGAGTGTGCCGATCCATAGCCGTTTTTTATTGTCGAATTGTAAGGCATACACATAATTGGTAGGTAAGCCATTTTGAATAGTATAATGAGTTGCAGTTCTGTTGACGGGGTTATACCGGCCAACACCGGTACCGTCAAATGCGATCCATATATTGTTGTCATTATCTATTAAAAGGTCTGTAATACCAGCGAGGTTAGTTTCATTAAGACCTTTCACTGTGTCAAAAGCCACTTCGGTAAAATAATCTGCTTCTTTATTCCAGTGCAGCAGCCGCGACGATTTATTGACACCAAACCAGAGATCTCCTTTTTTGTCTTCCGCATGTACAGAATAATAACTCACTGAAAAGTTTCCCCGGGGACCATCCTTTTTGTATTGATAAACAGAGCCCTCCTTGGTTATTCTTATAAAGCCACCGCCATTATTGCCGCTGTACCATTCATCGCCATTACTGTGTTTGAATGCCAGGATGACAATATCCGAGAGGGGGAAGTACTTCTTAAAGAAATCAATCTTAGTATATTGACCTGTAAGCGGGTTGAATTTTGTAGCAGCAGCTCCCCCGGAGAAGATAAGGTCATTTCCAAACGGATTCATACACCAGTTTGCAGGCATCTTATCCCTGTCCAATAGGGAAACCTGGTTATTTTGTTGATTGATCCTGTAGACAACATTGGAGTTGAATACCGGCAAGTATATATTCTGATCTTTTCCCTTTGTAATATTTAGGAGTGTATTGTTCTTAGCCAGTTCAACAAATTCACTTCTCCAGCTTCTGATCCCGGAAGTGGAAATATTCAGTTTACTGATTCCGTCGGTTGTAGCGATCCATTCATTCTTATCACGGTCAGTGAAATTGAAGGTGAGAGAATTGGAAAGAAGTGATGAAGCATTGTTATCACTTTTGACACGGGTAAAGAGGTTGGTCGTGGTATTTAAGATACTTAAGCCGCCACCCTCCGCAGCCCCGATCCATAAAGTGCTGTCATTTTTCGGACGAACAAAGGCAATGTTGCCATCCTCTATATCCGATGCCGTATGACCTGCTTTCCAATGATGTAAAAGAACACCGGTGCCGGAATACCGGTATAAACCTTCGAAATAATTGGAGAAGTAAATAAAATCATTCTTTTCATCATAGTACTGGAACTCGAGCATCCTTTCCCGATCTGGCATATCTTTTTCACCCAGGAAGGGAATATACTTTTTGCTGACCGTATTAAAAATAAAATATTGCCAGGGCGTTCCTATCAGCCAGTTATTACCTTTTAAAGAAACTATCCTGTGTATTCCCCCTTTAGTTGAGAATGGAGGAACGATAGTATCCGTTATCTGCAATTGTTCGTTCACAATAAAACTACTGTCAATCTTATTGATAGCGAAAAGCCGATCCTTTAATGGCCTGATATAATAAACAACTTTATTCCTGAACTGCCAGGGCTGGTAAAATTCGCCGGTCATCGTGTTCATCGAAACCACCCGGCTGGCACAGGTCATCAGTAAATAACCTGGTTTGTATTCGATCAATGATCCTATTGTATTTCCTGGTAATGCCGTGCTATCATTTTTACGTGTAAAGAAGTTTTTAAAACTGGTACCATCATACCTGCTGAGACCCTCCCGGGTGCCCAGCCAGATAAATCCCCGGGAATCCTGGGTAATACAATTGACCGCATTGTCTGCAAGGCCGTTTGCAATTGTATAATTGGTAAAAGTAAAAGAAGGGGATTGTGTTTTGGCAGTGAAACACAAAGCAAGAAACAGGAATGCAACAAGCCAACGCATGTTTAAATGTAAGGGTTATTCACTTTTTTGAACAACAAATATTTTTAGTAAGAAAAAAACTCCGGGGTAATCCCGGAGTTTTTAAAAGGTTATACATCAAATTACCGGATATTTCCGGTAGCAGATACTCCTGCTTTGTTCATCACCCACCTGCCGCCACCACTTGTATTGCTGCCGCTGCCCCAGGTGCCGTTTAATGAACCACTGGCATCCAGCGTTGCTGCTACGGAAAAATTACCGCCGTTACTATATTTATAGGTGCCATTAAATTGATTGTTAATAAGAGTATAAGTACCATTAGCAATAACTGCACTATTAGCATCCAGTAACTGCATAGTGCCGTCGGCATTCAGCCTGAATGAATAGAAGCTTGGACTGTTGTTCTGCCCGTTGCCATATGTGCCTTTCCATGTGCCTGTAATACCACTTGCGGCAGGCGCCAGGGGCATTTTTTTAAAACCACCGGGAGATTTCGTATTGCTGTTAGCAGGAGGATTAGATCCCGATGTATTCGATGCGCCAGGTTGTTGAGTAGCCGGGTTGGGGAAAAATTCCACTTTCAAAAGTATAGTGTAATTGCCATGGTCACGGCTGTTGCCAACGGCCACCTCATCATAGTTAACGCTTATAACTCCTCTGCCAAAGCCCATATCACTATTACAAATAGTATTCAGGTTGGGAGTATTCAGCACAACCAGTTTCGGAGAAAAGTCGCCATATTTTTCCATACCGATAGGACGGGTACCGGCCCTTCCCAATTCCCCCTGGTCTCCACCGGCTTTCGTTTTGGAAAGGCCCAGGCTTGCTGCATTGAAAACAACACCACCAAGATTACCGGTAAGTATATTAAAGCCGATCATAATGGGGGCCACTTTTTGATTGATACTGTTATATAGTCCACGCATAGTAGAGCTAAATGAAAGTGAGTTGTCGGAAATAGGATCATGTTCCCAACCCGTAGGTATAACAGTAAGGATATCTCCATCAGCCATATCATATTCACCAATAATATCATTGCAACGGTAATTATCACCCGCTTTGATACCCCCCCTGTTATTACCAAAGGCATCTACCCATGACCCGACGCTGATCCTGTTGGAAAAGGAACCAGTGGCATCACCATATACAGCAGTTCTTTTTTCATAACTCAGTTTGGAACCACCGTTTTTGTCGGCCAATGTAAAGTTGAACGTAAAAAACACCTCATCGCCTTTCCCATCCATATGTAAAATATCGTCCCAGGTTTCCCGGTAACAGTCAAACCCGGCAAATGAAATACGGATACGGCCAGATTGTGCGTTTGCACTTGTAATGAGTGCTGTTATTAATGCGGCAGCAATTATTTTTTTCATAACTGATTTTTTATTTGCTGTAAAAATGGATGATTAGTAATGCGAAAACTATCCTGTAAAAACAGGATATTCTCCTGCTATTGTTTTAAGAATTGTAGTACAATTACAGTATTGTCGGTTTTAAGTAGCTTAAGTAAGTAAAAGCCGGGTTTTAAAGTGTTGATAGCATACTGCATTTGGTTGTTTGCCGTAAATGTCATGAGTTGTTTGCCCGCTGCATTTATCAGCTGAAGCCGGGATATCACGGATGGGTCACTATTTTTTAAGCGGATAAAGTCAGTTGCCGGATTAGGATAGAGTGTTATTTGCGGCTCTTTGCCACTCGTAACTTTTACAATGGAACTGTATTCGAATTTTTCATCAAGGTCAAGCTGTTTTAAACGGTAGAATAAAACAGGATCTGTTATGTTGGAATGAACATAACCATACTGATTTTTCCCTGGCAAATTCCTGGCTGTTACCGTGGCAAGTTTTGTAAATGTTGTTCCATTGGCAGAGACTTCCACATCAAAACGGGAGCTGTTTATTTCATTCTCTGTTTCCCATGCAAGTGTGATGTTGCTGTTGTGAGGTACCGCCGTAAAGGAAAGCAACCGAAGCGGGAGCACACCGCCGGCAAATAGCCGTGATGAGTAAATATCATAGTCAGCGGTGGTTCTTAAATCCTGCCAGGCAATGAGAGCACCACCGGCACCATCAGTAATCAGTTGAGCTGTACTTTGTGCATGCGACTCATTGGCAACAGGCACCCCATTTGTTGTCCATAACGCATTGCCGGTGGCATCAATACCTTGTGCATAAATATCCTGCTGAAAACTGTTTCTCGAATCTGTCCATATAAAAACAGCTCCTCCTGAGACCCTTGCCACCAGTTGTGGTTCTTCCTGTGTATCGAACGTATTACAAACGGGGATGCCGTTTGCTGCCCATTGCGCCGCACCGGAAGCATTGATACGTTGCGTATAAATGTCCCTGTTATTTCTCCTGTCTTCCCAGGCGATGATAGCACCGCCAGCTGCATCAGCAACCAGTTGATGCGAAAATTGTATGCCGCTGGCAGTACAAATTGCAATACCATTGCTGCTCCATTGCGGTAAACCCGAGTTGCTGACACGTTGGGCATACAGATCAGTATTCGATCCGGCATTTCGTTTATCCTCCCAGCACATGATAGCACCGCCGCTACCATCGGCCACTATCCTGGTATTATACTGGTGGGCAAGGTTCGATTCGGAACAGATCACCACACCATTAAAAGTCCAGTCGGTAAAACCGTTGGAGATGTGCTGAGCATAAATATCCGACTGGCTGAAATTTCTCCAATCCTCCCATACAACAATCGCACTACCAGCTCCTCCGTCACTTATTATCTGGGGCATATTTTGAAGGGAGGATGCTGTACAAACGGGTGCACCATTCAATGTCCATAGGGCAGTGCCCACTTGATTAAGGCGTTGTGCATAAATATCTGCATTAGCACTGCTGCCTCTTCCATCACTCCAAACAATCATGGCACCGGAGTTATCGGCCAGTAATTGCTGATTGTTTTGAATACCGGTGGCTGTACAAACCGCCACACCATCAGCTGCCCACTGTACTATCCCGCTGCTATTGATACGCTGTGCATAGATATCATAGTTGCCTGCGCCGCCACCATCTCTGTCATCTATCCATGCAATAACGGCACCACCTGCACCATCCGTAACTATCCTGGGATTTAGCTGGTTGAAAGCTGCTGTACATAAAGCCACTCCATCAGCATTCCAAAGTAATGTACCAGTTGCGCTGATGCGTTGGGCATAAATATCCGTAGATGAATTCCTGGTATCCTGCCATACCATGATAGCACCACCGGTTCCATCCGCTACCATCTGAACATTTGTCTGGCTGCCTGTAAAATTACATACCGCATTGTTGATTCCAGGATTGGCACTCCATTGAGCAGAAGCAGTTATAAATGTCAGCGTAATTATTATTAAGAGTAATGATCGCATAAAGTTTGGTTTAATTAATGCCAAACATATTGCCTTGTATAAGAAATACTATCCCTTAAAAACAGGAGATTACCCGGGGATTTAAAAATCATGGAAAAAGGGGAAGAGATCAGGGTTGCATTGTGCTTTATTTGTACACTGGGGATAATGTTTTACTTTACCGGTATGAGAATATTACTGATTATAGCAACTATACTATTTAATGTACTGTCAGTGCATGCACAGTTATTGAAGAAAGACAGTTTAATGCGCCTCCTGCCGCTGGCAAAAGAGGATACCAACAAAGTTCACCTGCTATATGCACTGTCGGATCAGTATGAAACCTCTGAACCGGAAAAGGCCAAGCAATATGTAAGACAGGCCGGAGACCTCAGCCGGAAGCTGAATTTTGAAACCGGGATATTTAAGTATAACAGGTATCTAGCTTATATCAGTGCTTACCAGTCTGAGTATGATTCGATGCTGTATTATAGTGAAGTTGTTCTTGAGCTGGCAAGAAATAAAAAAGATACATTTAATATAGGCGTTTCTCTTTTTAATATCGGGGAAGCTTATAAATATAAGTCAGAGTATGAGAAAGGACTTGAATACACACTGCAGGCTGTGAATATGCTGGAAGGGAAGGGCTATAGTAATATAGAATCGAATCTCTACGGCGGCCTGCAGGGCACTTACCTGATGCTGAAGCAATACGACAAAGCAATAGGGTATGGTATAAAATCCGTTGAACTGGGCCGTAAGATGGAGAATAAAGGGTCTCTGGTCTCATCATTAACGAATCTTGCTAATTGTTATGCCGAAGTAAAAAATTTCCCTGAAGCCAAAAAGAATTATGCAGAAGCTATAGCTCTTGCACAAGAGACCGGTAATAAAAGTGTGGAAGCCATGTGCTATGAAGGCTTGACCGATATTGCGCTAAAAGAAAAAAGAACAGGTGATATCCTGGTATATGCACAAAAGGCGCTGGCATTGCACACCGAAACTGGAAATAATTATGGTATTATGGCATCCAACCAGGGCTTGTCAATTTATTACTTGTACAAAAAAGATTTCACCATTGCGGCTGATCATGCACAAAAAGCATTGAAGATAGCAGAGGAGGAGAATTTCCTGGAGGGAAAAGCGGAGGTGCTTAGTACTTTGTCAGCCATTGCTTTTGCCACCAATGATTTCGATATGGCCCTTAAGTATGGGGATGAAAGCAAGAAAATAACAGAGAAAATATTTACTGAATCGGTGGCACAAAAAGATGCCCAGTTAAGGGTGCAGTATGAGACCGAAAAAAAAGATAACCAGATTAAACTGCAAAAGGCAGAGATAGAAAGAAAAAGTACATTGAATTATGTCCTGATCGGTGGAGCCGCCGCACTATTGATCATTGCTCTTTTGTCGTACCGGAATTACCGGCACAAACAAAAGCTGCAGCAACAGCGGATCATTGAGCTGGAGACGGAAAAGAAATTAGCTGCTACTGAAGCTGTATTGAAAGGAGAAGAAAAGGAACGAACCCGCCTTGCAAAAGATCTTCATGACGGATTGGGAGGTATGTTGTCGGGCATTAAATACTCATTAAACACTATGAAAGGAAACCTGATCATGACGCCTGACAACGCACAGGCATTTGAACGCAGCATGGATATGCTGGACAGTTCTATTAAAGAAATGCGCCGGGTGGCCCATAATATGATGCCGGAAGCCCTGGTGAAATTTGGCCTTGATACGGCATTGAAAGATTTGTGTAATGATACCCAGCAATCAGGTGCACTGGAGGTAAGATACCAATCTATCAATATGGAGTATGCAGAGGTGGACCAGACCACATCCATTACTATTTACAGGATCATACAGGAGCTGATCAATAATGTGATGAAACATGCGGGTGCACGGACGGCTATTGTGCAGGTTAGCAAAACCAACGGGGCCATCAGTATTACCGTGGAAGACGATGGTAAAGGATTTGATTCCTCCCTTCTGGGCAAAGGCCGGGGCATTGGCTGGAGCAATATCCAAAGCCGGGTGGAATTCCTGAAAGGGAAACTGGATGTTCAATCTGCTCCTGGTAAGGGGACATCCGTACATATTGAATTAGATAGTTGATCATTCAAAATCTTCGTACAACAAATATTTCTTTCTTATTTTTTTGAACTCACTCAAAGCAGGCTCCCAGGTTTTGCGGATATCTTTTTCAGAGGTTTCGGCTTTTATTTGTTGCCAGAGATCGTTATTGCCGGCCAGTTTATTGAAGAAGGACTGTTCCATCTTTCCTGACTTAGGTATGATAAAGAAACTGTCTTTTTGGGGAAACAATCTATAGGCTTCTATCAGCCATTTCAATTGTATTTTGTTATCCACTCTTTTTTGTACCTCGTCCGGGGTTCCACTCAAATCCCAGCCGTAACAAACCTGGCCGTATAACTTAGAACTTTTTGCCCCTTCATTTGGATTGGGTGTAAAGGAATACAAGTTTTTTGGTAACGAAGGATGACCAAATACCTGGAATTGTTTATTCGTTCCTCTTCCTTCACTCAATACCGTTCCTTCAAAGAAACAGGTGGATGGATATAAGTAGATGGATTGAATATTCGGTAAATTGGGTGAGGGTTTTACAGGCAACACATATTTGCTTTTGTGGGTATAGTTGCCACACTTGATCACCTGGAAATGGAAAGGCGTATCAACAGAATTTTCTGCAGTAAGATAATAATCATGTTTGGCATTGGCTTTTTCACTCAGCCATTTTTCCCCGGCGATCATTCTTGCATACTCGGCAACCGTCATGCCATATACAATGGGCACGGGCTGCATGCCTACAAACGACCTGTACTTTTTATCCAGCACAGGGCCATCTACATAATGCCCGTTCGGATTGGGCCGGTCCAGTATCATCAGGGGTTTGCCCAATTCAAAAGCAGCTTCCATAAACTCTTCCAGTGAAGAAATGAAAGTGTAAAAACGAACACCTACATCCTGGATATCAAAAATCAGGAGGTCAACTCCTTTCACATCTTCAGCAGAAGGTCTCCTTTTACCACCATACAGGGATACAACAGGAATGCCTGTTTTTTCATCGGTATAATTGCCCACTTTTTCACCCGCATCGGCGGTGCCCCGAAAACCGTGTTCGGGTCCGAAGATTACTTTGATATCAATACCCAGGCTGCGCAAGGTGTCTACAAGATGCGTGTTACCTACCATCGAGGTCTGGTTGGCAAAAATGCCTACAGTTCTTCCTTTGATAAGCGGCAGGTATACATTTACTCTTTCGGCCCCGGCCAGTATCTTTTTTTCAGATGGTTGATTAGCAGGCTGGCTAAAAATAAGGGTTATCAGCAGCAGGCAGGCAATTGTTAGCGATACTTTCATCTTGTATTGATTTATGACAATTAAAATACTGTAAAATAATAATACAGACCGGGATCAATATTTGAACGGTTGCATTGGGCATTTTGGCCTACCTTGCAGACCTGTTTTTATTAAATAATTAAAAAAATAACAATGGCACAGGTAAAAACTGGTGATAAAGTAAAAGTGCATTATCACGGCAAACTCACCAACGGTGAAACATTCGATTCTTCTGAAGGCAGGGCACCGCTGGAATTTGAGGTGGGCAGTGGTATGGTGATCAAAGGCTTTGATGATGGCGTTACCGGTATGAATGTGGGAGAAAAAAAGACAGTGAATATTCCTTTTGATGAAGCCTATGGCCCCCGCAACCCGGAGATGCTGGTGGAATTTCCGAAAGATAAATTCCCTGAGGATATGGAGCTGGAAGTAGGAATGCCGCTGATGATGAACAATGGTGCCGGTCAGCAGTTCCAGGTGGTGGTAACAGAAATCAAAGAGGAAGTGGTAATGCTGGATGCGAACCATCCGCTGGCAGGCCAGGACCTGGTATTTGATATCGAACTGGTAGAGATCGTTGGCGGAAGCCCATTGATCATTATGCCATAAGAAGCAACAGGCAATAAACAATTCATAATTCCCGATAAGCAAAAGGTTCAGCATTATATCCGATATAATGCTGAACCTTTTTATTTGCCAATTGACTACTGCAGTTGTTATTTCCTGTTAAGCCACCAGCCCAGCCAGAGTCCGGTAACTCCCCAGGCTACTAAGGAATCGATCAAATGCCCGGTTACAGCTTCCATCGGGGTTTGAAACCAGTTGTGCATCATATAAGGCCCCACCAGCCAGGTAAATAAACCAACGGCCACTGATCCGGCTACTACTCTTATAGAAGTCGGTGTTCCTCCCCGGGTCAGAATATAGATTAGTGTAAATACCAGGAACAAGTCGATCAGGAAAGCACGGATCATGGGCCTTGCCATATCATGTTTGTAAGCACTCATATAGGTTACGGTCGCCCACGGTTTTCCATCCATTTTTTTAGCTAATTCCTCGCCGGCACTCATGGATGAGCCTGGCGGGACGGTCGGGAGCATATATACCCCGTCCTCTTTCAATGTTGATGAAATAACATTAAGAAGGCTGTCCTGCGATGCCGTATATTTTGCTTCACCTTCGTGAATGCCCAGCACGGTCCAGGATAGAAACTGCCATGCGAAAACGACGATGGCTCCCACGAGAGAGCCGATTAACCATTTTTTCATGTTAGGAGTTTTTGGTTGAGATAAAAGTTGCATTAAAAGGTATGATAATTACAGGTTAAATACAAGCCTGTCATACCGCCACTCCCCATTAAATCGTATATTCGATACCCCAAAAAGGAATTTATGTTTGACAATTACAGGTTTACAGCTGCAGAACGGTTTTTCAGGTATGTGCAAATTGATACGCAAAGTGATCCTCTTTCCACTTCACATCCTACTACCGAAAAGCAGAAAGACCTCGGCCGCTTATTAGCGGATGAATTAAAACAACTCGGCCTGGCTGATGCACATATGGATGAGTGGGGCTATGTATATGCCACTATTCCTGCTACCACGGATAAGAAAGTTCCGGTTATTTGTTTCTGTGCCCATGTGGATACAGCACCTGATTGCAGCGGTACCAATGTAAAACCCATCTTGCATAAAAACTACCAGGGAGATGATATTGTGTTACCGGATGATACTACGCAGGTGCTACGGATGAGCGAATATCCGTATTTGCAAAAACTGGTCGGTCATGATATCATCACGGCATCGGGAACAACCTTATTAGGTTCTGATGATAAAGCGGGTGTGGCAGAGATCATGGACCTGGCCAATTATTTAATGCGGCATAAAGAGATAAAGCATGGCGAAATAAAAATATTGTTCACTCCTGATGAAGAAGTGGGGCAGGGCACCGCCAAAGTGGATATGCAAAAACTGGGTGCTGATTTTGGTTATACATTAGATAGTGGTGATGCCGGTGCCCTTGAAGATGAAACATTCAGTGCGGACGGCGTACAGGTGATCATTCATGGGGTGATCTCTCACCCGGGATATGCTAAAGGAAAAATGATCAATGCCATGAAGATCGCAGGAGAAATACTGGCGGCTTTACCAAAGGATCGTTTATCTCCCGAGTCAACCGATGGGAAAAGGGGATTCATTCATCCTGTACGAATTGAGGGTATTGCTGAAAAATGTACGATCGACTTTATCATCCGTGATTTTGAAACAGCCGGTTTGCAGAAGAAAGAAGATTACCTGCGAACACAAATCGAAGAACGGTTAAGAACCTATCCGAAAGCAAGCTTTGAGTTCAATGTGACAGAGCAATACCGGAATATGAAAGAAGTGCTTGACCTGCATCCGCAGGTGGTGAATTATGCAAAGGAAGCTATCGAAAGGGCAGGGTTGCAACTTAAAATGGAAAGCATCCGTGGCGGCACCGATGGCAGCCGTCTTTCTTTTATGGGATTGCCTTGTCCTAATTTATTCGCCGGGGAGCAGGCCATCCATTCCAAACTGGAGTTTATCAGCGTACAGGATATGAACAAAGCAGTGGAGACGATGGTGCACCTGGTAAAAGTGTGGGAAGAGAATAGCTGATAAAACAGTTACTTTGTTTCTTCATTACTGGTACATGCCTTTATTCTTACTGATATTATTCCTTCTTTCACCCGTACTTTCTTTTTCCCAAAGTCTTTTGGCAAACGGAGGTTTTGAAGATGTCAATACCTGTACCGAATACAAAGTGGAATGTGCGCCGGAAGCCTGGATCAGTTCTTCCAACGGGTTTTCCAATTACTTTAAAGATCCCCGGCGGGCTCACAGCGGCAAAAACTGTATGGTGATTGAAGCAGGGCATTTTGTAAAAGAGTATAACCGCACTTTTATCCGCAGCCGGTTATTATGCGGTCTCAGGAAAGGAAATAAATACCAGCTCAGTTTTTTTATTAAGTCGCCACATGATGTATTTGACAGCACTGGTATTTTATTTACGTACCGGGACCCTTTGTTTGATAAAACACCAGTAAAATCATTAACACCCACTTATTATTTACGGTCCTTTTTACAACCCCGGAAAAACCTGGATAGCAGCTGGCAAAAAGTTGATCTTGTTTTTACAGCCACAGGAGAAGAAAGATTTATTGCTTTTGCCTACTTTGCCAAAGAAGATTTTGTGGATGAACGCATTCATCCGCTAGAGAACAGGTTCTTTATTTTTCTGGATGATATCAGTTTGGTTCCGGTAAGCCAGAACGAAACGATCTGCCACGACTGGGAAAGAGTAAAAGAAGATATTTATGCTGAAAATGAACGGCATCATTACCTGGAAATAAAGATCAAGCAGTTCAAAGCCAACCCGCCGCCACCTCCGCCGGTTACCACCAATACCAGTTATGTAAAAGTGGATACATTGATACTACCCGATATTCTGTTTGATTTTTCAAAAGCCACCCTGACGCCAAGAAGTCATAAAATACTGGATAGTTTTTGTATGAAAATACAACAAAGCCAGCCGGATTCGATCATCATTGAAGGGCATACGGATAATGTAGGCAGCTTTGAAATGAATGAACAATTATCCATAGACAGGGCTTTTGCGGCAAAACTGTATATCATGAAGAAAACCGGGTACTACAATATCATTGCTACAGGCTACTCTTTTCTCCGGCCTGTAGCTGATAATAAAACAGCAGAAGGCCGGCAGCAAAACCGGCGGGTGGAGGTTTTGCTGTTCATGCGGGAATAGTACAACATATCGTACCTTGCAGGATAAATTTTAAAACTATGGATTTCGCAAATTTCTTTTCCAATTACTGGTGGGTACTGGTGCTGGTTGTCATTTTCTTTAGCTCACTGTACACTATCAATCAGGGGTATATTGGCGTTATTACTTTGTTTGGCAAATATCGCAGAGTGGCCCGTCCGGGGTTACGGATTAAGATTCCTATACTCGAGCAGGTATTCAGAAAGATATCTATTCAAAACAGGTCAGTTGAACTGGAATTCCAGGCTGTAACAGCAGACCAGGCCAATGTATATTTTAAAAGTATGTTACTGTATTCTGTTCAGAATGCAGAGGAAGAAACGATCAAGAAAGTCGCCTTCAAATTTTTTGCTGATAAAGACCTGATGCAGGCGCTGATCAGGACGATCGAAGGTAATATCCGTTCATTTGTAGCCACCAAAAAGCAGGCGGAGATATTAGCGTTGCGCAAGGAGATCGTGGAATATGTAAAAACCGAAATTGACCTGCAATTAGAGTCATGGGGGTATCATTTACAGGATCTGCAGATCAATGATATCACTTTTGATAAAGTAATTCTTGACTCCATGAGCAAAGTAGTGGCCAGTAATAACCTGAAAGCAGCGGCAGAAAATGAAGGCCAGGCCTTGCTGATCACCAAAACCAAAGCAGCTGAAGCGGATGGTAATGCCACCAAGATCGCTGCCGAAGCAGAGAAAGAAGCAGCCCGTCTCCGCGGACAGGGTGTGGCTTTGTTCCGTCGTGAAGTGGCAGCTGGTATGTCTGAAGCTGCTGAGCAAATGAAGCAAGCCAATTTGGATACTAACGTGATCCTGTTCAGCATGTGGACAGAAGCGATCAAGAATTTTGCAGAATACGGGAAAGGTAATGTGATCTTCCTGGATGGCAGCCCTGATGGCATGGAAGGCACTATGAAGCAGATACAGGCACTGATGGTGAAGCAGGCTGGTACCTCTGCAACGAAATAACAGTCCGAAAGACGGAAAGTATATATAGTCCGGAAGACGTTCAATTAACTTGCAACGTCTTCCGGACTTTCTGTCTCCGGACTTTACAGCTGATCCTGTTAAAGAACTTAAAAACTTGCCATCTGCGTACAACGTGGCACTATTTTTTTCGTTCTTCTCCCGATTGTTGACAGCTGTTGAAAACAAACAAAACCGGATTTAGTAGCCTTGTGCTACATTTACCCACCTAAAGAGCATTATTGTATGATTGACCTTTTACAGATCGTTGA
>JAEUVP010000005.1 GCA_016786805.1 Chitinophagaceae bacterium
GCATTGAAGAAATACAAGAACATGATACAGGGAAATATGGATCTCGATCATGTTCCCACCAAACATTACCTGAAAGAAGAATTGCAACTGCTATTGGCCAACGAAGGTTTCAACACACTGGATACACAAAAAATAGAATACGACTGGTCAACAGAATTTCATCAACCACCCAAATGGCTGAAAGAACCTAAACCCTGGGACTGGATGGTACTCGCCCAAAAGAAATAAGTTTCATGTAATAGAAGACACTGTATCCTTCACCGCTTCGAACTTCTGACATCATACCTCGTACTTACTTTTTCCGGGCTTCTCCCCACCTGTGGAAAATTTTAATGGCGTTCTTTCGTTATCAGCATAGATATTTACCAAACTGAAGCCGCCACCATGGAAACAAACAATGAAATATCTGCCCTTCTTCATTTGCTGGACGATCCCGATGAAGAAGTCTTTGAAGCCGTCAGCACCAAGATTGTTGACTATGGCAAACCTATCATTCCGAACCTGGAACATCTCTGGGAGACCACACCGGATGAACCTACCCAGGAAAGGATTGAAGTGCTCATCCACCGTCTCCATTACCGTGATCTCGCCGAAGATTTTCGCCAATGGAATGTATCCGGCCATCATGACCTGACACTGGGCGCCTTGCTTACCTGCAAGTTCCAGTATCCTGAAATGGCGACAGCCCCCGTGATGCAGGAAATTGAAAAAGTGCGCCGCAATATCTGGCTGGAGCTGAATAATTACCTGACGCCGCTGGAACAGATCAATATCGTGACCAGTATCCTCTACAGCTATTATGGCTTGAAAGGAAATGAGACCAACTACAAAGAGCCCAACGAATTCTTACTGCACAAAACTTTAGAAGCCAAAAGAGGTAACCAGGTAAGCAATGGCATTCTCTACCTGCTCCTTTGCGAAATGCTGGATATTCCCGTCCGGGCTATTAATTTACCCAAGCAGTTCATTGTTGCCTACTTCAAATATGGTTACTCTGACGAACAATTATTGAACCCGGTTGAAAAAATAGAATTCTTTATTGACCCCACTTCCGGGCAGGTCTTCACCCATAAAGACGTGGACAGTTATTTCAAACGCATCTCGGTTCCCCCGATTGATCATTATTTCAAACCTCAGAAGAATAAAGATGTGATCAAACAGCTACTGGAAGAATTCAGTAAATGCTTTTCCGGGGAAAAAGATATTTACAAGCAGGCTGAGTTGATGGATTTGGTGAAGTTATTAGATTGAAGTACGATGTCAGAAGTATGAAGTACGAACTTCACTAAACAAAAAATAGTCTTTAATCAAAAAGACTATTGTACTTACCGCTTCGTATTTCGTACTTAGTTTATCACAGCTCCAGTTTCCACCCATCCCTATATTCTCTCTTCACAAACTGGTTGGCTTCATCAAAATTGGTGATCTTCATATTCTTTGCATCCCATAATAGTTTCTTGCGGCCGAGGTATTTATCACCCCATCCTTTCAGGTTCGGGTTCTTCATCAGCCAGCTGCGGATAGCAAGATTACCCATCAGGATACTTTCTGTGAACGGTCCGGCATAAGAAAACGGAGAACTGGTCTCGCCTTTACCATAACCGGCGATACAGGCATTCACCCATTGTATATAATGTCCTTCAGGAACTCTTTTGATCGTTTCCTTCGGCATGGTCTTTTCCTTCATCAGTTTGGTGGGCAGTAATCGTGGGTTGGCACCATAACAGTCCAGCAGCAGTTTTCCTTTTGTACCGATCAGCAATACACCACCATCCCAGTTACCAAAGGGTTCATCAGGTAATAATTCATCCGGTCTTTCCGGCAACAAGCCGCCATCATGCCAGGATACTTTGATATTGCCTTTGCCATCTTTTCTCGGGTAGTTCAGGTGGATGATGGAAGCAGGAGGACAGGCATCCAGGTTCTGTGTATCATTCCACATTTCTTTCCACACTGTTGCTACGCTGCATTCCGCAGAATCAGGATAATCGATAGGCAGGATGCGATAGATCGGGTCCATGATATGACAGGCCATATCACCCAATGCTCCGGTACCGAAGGCCCACCAGCCTCTCCAGTTGAAAGGAAGATAAGCAGGGTTAAAATCGATCATCTTAGCCGGGCCGAGCCAGAGATCCCAGTTTAGTTCTTTGGGAATATCATATTTACCAGTGGGTGTGGCAATGCCCTGTGGCCATACCGGCCGGTTGGTCCAGGCATGTGCTTCTGTTACATTCCCGATCATACCGGCATTCACCATTTCTTTGGCTTTGCGGACACCATCACCGGAACCGCCCTGATTGCCCATCTGTGTTACCACTTTGTATTTCTTTTCCGCCTGTGCCAGTATCCTTGCTTCATAGATATCATGTGTCAGTGGTTTTTGCGTGTACACATGTTTACCCAGTTGCATAGCAGCTAAAGTGGCAACGGCATGGGTATTATCAGGAGTGGAAATGGAACAAGCGTCTATATTGTTCTTTTCTTTATCCAGCATTTCCCTGAAATCATGATAGTAAGAGGCTTTGGGAAATTTCTCTCTTGTCTTGGCGGATTCCCTGTCGTCCACATCACAAAGAGCAACAATATTTACATTCGGACTTTTTGCAAATTCAGCCAGGTCACTGGCCCCTTTTCCACCGGCGCCAATGCCGGCGATATTCAGTTTATCACTGGGTGCAATAAAGCCACGGCCCATCACATGTCTTGGAATAATAAAAAATCCTGCACCTGCTATACCGGCATTACGGATGAATTTGCGGCGGGAGATGCTCATATCTTTTTTAACAGGGGTCATATGGCTTAAATTTACAGTAAGATAAATGGAAGAAGAATAACCGGCAAAATAATTTAGAGTAAACGTTCTACCATTATTCTTTAGTTTACGGTAAATTTTAATTTATGCCGATCAGCTGGGATGATTTTGAAAAGATCGATATCAGGACCGGGACTATCATTGAAGTGAATGATTTTCCCAAGGCCCGGAAACCGGCTTATAAACTAAGCATCGATTTCGGCAGCGAACTGGGCATCAAAAGATCTTCTGCACAGATCACAACGCATTATTCCAAAGAAGAGCTCCTGAACCGGCAGGTGGTGGCCGTTGTGAATTTTCCACCCAAACAAATAGCGGATTTTATCAGCGAATGCCTGGTGCTGGGTGTGTATGATGAAAATAAGGACGTAATTTTATTGCAACCGCAACGGTCTGTGCCTAATGGCATGAAGATCGGCTGATATGAACGAACAACACAGTACATACTATCATTCACCCGTGGGCCTGTTGAAAATTTCAGGTACGGAAGAATTTATCAGCGAAGTAACCTTTCATGATACATCACAAAAAGCTCCCGGTAATAAAAAACATATGCCCCCGATGCTGATCAACTGCGTGGAGCAACTGATACAATACTTCAATGGCCAGCGCAGGGTTTTTGAATTACCCCTGAACCAGGCCGGCACTCCTTTCCAGCAGGAAGTATGGAACCTGTTAGTAACAATTCCCTTCGGAAAAACCATCAGCTATCTTGATCTTGCCCGTAAAACGGGTGATAGCAAAGCCACAAGAGCTGTTGCCAATGCGAATGGGAGAAATAATATTGCCATCATTGTTCCCTGTCACCGGGTGATTGGCAGTAATAAAGATTTAGTAGGTTATGCAGGTGGTCTCTGGAGAAAGAAATGGCTGCTGGAACATGAGATGAAAGTGGCGTATGGAGTGCAAACATTGTTTTAGCCGGAGTCATTAGTCCATAGTCGTTAGTCAAATTAGCCCGATACTCCTGGCTCACGGCTAAAGACTCCCAACTCTCATATCAGTTCTTCAGGGGTAAATGCAAAGGGCAATAAGAATTTCGCTGTTTCGATCACAAATACTTTTCCTTCCTGCCCGCTTAAGATCAAACGTATCGGTTTTTTTGTTCTTGTTTCGTATTCCAATAATGCCTGGCGGCACATGCCACAGGGCGATATCGGGTGATCGCTTTTTATTTCTTCTGTTTTGCTTTTACTGATATAGCTGATCGCTAATGTTTCAATCGGCACATCCTTGTATAACGTAGCGGCGTTGCCTAGTAACACTCTTTCTGCACAGATACCTACAGGATAAGAAGCATTTTCCTGGTTGGTTCCTGCCACCACCTGGCCATTCGCCAGCATGGCCACCGCACCTACATGAAATTCGGAATAAGGGGCATAGGCATTCTCGGTAACATTCCTTGCTTCTCTTAACAACCAGGCGTCTTTTTCATCCAGTTTGCCAATATCATCAAAGACTTCGTATTCAAATTCAAATTTCTTTCCACTCATGTACTAAGGTTTAAAGACAACAATGCCCCTGATTGAGTCAAGGGCATTTAAAGGTAGTTTATTTTACAATGTTAAACAACCGTTTCCATCGGGGTCCTCCCTCCCAGCTGAACCAGATCATCCAGGCTTTACCCACAATGCGGTCTTCGGGAACAAAACCCCAGTAGCGGCTGTCCTGTGATCCGTGACGGTTATCGCCCATCATCCAGTAATAATCCATTTTGAACGTATAGGTAGTGGCTTCTTTTCCATTCAGGAAGAACTTACCATTTTGCATATAGAAATCATTGTGCTCATACACACGGATAGCTCTTTCATAGATTGAAAAATTTTCCGGTGTAAGTTGTACGGTTGCACCTTTTTTAGGTATCCAGATATCACCGTAGGTATCCAGCGACCATTTGTGAATCGTGTCGTACGGGAAATAATCCAATGCAGAAGGAGTATTGATCAGCTGCGGTATGACCTGGTCAACAAACCCTGATTTTTCCAGGGTCGCTTTCTCCGTTTGTGTCATGTTGATCTTATACTGGAAGTTGGGATCAGGTGATAAACTGAAATCAGATGAGTTTTCCGTTTCATAAATAGCAATCCCCATATCTTCCAGTGACTCTTTATCAAGCATTCGGCCCTGCTTCATTTTTACGAGATAAGGCCTTCCGGAATAAGGGGGGAAAGGTTGCTCTTTCCCATCAATAAAGATCACCCCATCCACAATTTTCAATGTATCGCCTGCTATAGCCACGCATCTTTTAATATAGTTGTCTGTTTTATCAACCGGGTGTACAACAATTGGTTTGAACTGCTCCTCTTTTAACACATTATCCCTACCATAAGCTCTTACAAGACTGTAATAAGGAGTCAGTGATTCAAATCCTTCTTTATGTATAACCGTATCCCCTGCCGGGAAATTGAATACCACCGCATCGCCTCTTTTTACCGGTGATGCAAACCATCGCATATACGGCAGCTTAATCAGCTCTGAATATGATTTGGTATTTGTAACAGGAAGATAGTTATGTACAAAAGGGACGGATAAAGGAGTGTTCGGGATCCTTGGCCCATAACTCAATTTGCTGACAAACAAAAAGTCCCTGACCAGCAACGTCTTTTCCATGGAACCCGATGGAATGGTATAGGCTTCAAAGATAAATGTACGGATCAGTGTGGCAGCCACTACAGCAAATACTGCTGCATCCACCCATTCTCTCCAGGCCGCCTTCTTATGTTTGGCTGCTGCTTCAGGGCCAATGAATTTTACATCATCCTTATAAGCCATCCATGAAAAATACAATCCTGCACTGAAAACCGTAGCAGCATGCTGGTAAAATTTGAACTTCCCGTAGACTTTTACAAACTCAATAAAAATGGCCAGTGTAATAAACCAGCCTACCACAGGTATGAATTGCCAGAAAAACCAGTGCATGGGTCTTTTGGCTATCTTCATCATGATCCAGGTATTATAAAGAGGTACCCAGGCTTTCCATCCGGGCTGCCCGGCTTTTTGAAACAGCTTTTGAAGCCCGATTGCCGGGATAATGAACAGGAGCAGGGCGATTAGAAAAATTATCAGGATTTGATCAACTGTCATAACAAGTTATTGTTGCGGGCAAAATTATCATTATTATTCTGCCCCCAAAATATAATAATTCAAAGTTTTGCTAAACCAAATCAGTGGTTTTTTGTCATTTTAAGCGGCAGAATGATAATTTAGACGTTAGAATGAACCAGTTCAGCATCCGTGATATAGAGAATCTTTGTGGCGTAAAGGCCCACACCCTGCGTATCTGGGAACAACGCTACCAGCTTTTCATCCCGAAAAGAAAGGAAAGCCAGCACCGGACCTATGACTGTGATGATCTGAAAGAACTGTTGCGTATCTCTTTCTTATACCACAATGGATATAAAATATCAAAGATTGCAGGCCTGAGCCCGGAACAGATACAGGAAGAAGTGGCCAAAGTGAAACCTCAGCCCTGTAACTATGAAGTATTTGTTCACCAGTTGATTGAAGCCAGTCTTTCCTTAGATAAAGAGAAGTTTGACCATACCGCGGATGAGCTGCTGGCAAAAATGGGCATGGAAAAATGTATCCTGCATGTCTTTTATCCTTTTCTGCATCGGATTGGTTTATTATGGATGACCAATCATGTGATTCCCGCCCAGGAACATTTTTCGAGCCATATTATCCGGAAAAAAATATTAGCAGCCATAGACGCAGTAACTGTCAAAAGCGATGACAGGTATAATGTAGTCATCTTTTCACCAACTGGTGAGTTACATGAGATCCCGTTGCTGGTAATCAATTATCTCTTAAGAAAACGAGGCGTTAAAACCACTTATTTCGGAACCAATGTGGCAACAGCAACGTTATGCTATTATGCGAAGCATCATCCGATAAGTCATTTCTATGCACACCTGATCACCCCGATCGACAGCTTGGGTGTAAATGATTCCATTACTATTTTGTGTAAAACATTTCCAGCCATACCGGTGATCATATCCGGACCTGCTTGTCATTGTATTCAACAACAAGAAGCCAATCTTACCCAACTCTGTTCATTGGATGATGTGATCAGTTTCGCCAATTCATTAGCAACAGTGACCGCCTGATCTTATTTCGGCATCACGTAGTTCTTTACATCTTCGATGGTAATATTTTTGCCGGAAAGAATAACCAGGCGTTCCACTACGTTTCTTAATTCACGAATATTACCGGTCCAGTTATATTCCTGTAGTAGTTTTATAGCATCGTCATCAATGGCTTTCCGTGCTGTGCCGTAATCGGAGCAGATATCATCCAGGAATTGTTCAACCAGCAGGGGTATATCGTCTCTCCGGTCATTCAGGGAGGGAACATGAATCAAAATAACGCTGAGACGGTGATAGAGGTCCAATCGGAAATTTTTAGCCTCCACTTCTTTCAGCAGGTCTTTATTGGTAGCGGCGATCACCCTTACATCAACGCTGATATCTTTATCCGCACCAACTCGGGTGATCTTCCCTTCTTGCAGAGCTCTCAGTACTTTGGCCTGGGCGGTCGGGCTCATATCTCCTATCTCGTCGAGGAATAAAGTGCCGCCGCTTGCCGATTCAAATTTCCCGATCCGTTGTTTGATAGCCGAAGTAAAGGATCCTTTTTCATGCCCGAATAATTCACTTTCGATCAGCTCACTGGGAATGGCAGCACAGTTCACTTCAATCATCGGGCCGCCGGCACGGTTGCTTTTTTCATGCACCCAGCGGGCCACCAGTTCCTTACCCACACCATTATCGCCCGTGATCAGTATCCTGGCTTCTGTAGGTGCCACTTTCTCAATTGTGTCTTTGATCTTTTTGATCGGCATGGATTCACCGATCATTTCCTGCACACGGCTTACTTTTCGCTTCAGCACTTTGGTTTCTGTGACCAGGCTGCTTTTATCCATCGCATTGCGAATAGTGATCAGCAGGCGGTTCAGGTCGGGCGGTTTGGAGATATAATCGTAAGCCCCCTTTTTCACCGCTTCCACAGCTGTTTCAATATTCCCGTGACCAGATATCATAATAATGGGAACGTCGGGATTGCTCTCCCCGGCCTTCTGCAGGAACTCAATGCCGTCCAATTTGGGCATTTTAATATCACAAAGCACCACATCGTAGGCTTTTTCTTTGAATTTTTTCAGCCCTTCTTCTCCATCTGCCGCCTCATCAATTTTATATCCTTCAAACGAGAGTATTTCTGTCAACGTTTTGCGTATCGCTTTTTCATCATCTATGATCAGTATATCAGCCATTGCTTTTCTTTTAAGTACAGTAAAAATAATTGATTTGGAGGGAAGCGGGCAAGAACAATGCCGTTTAAAGATGAGTTACAGTGCTGCAGCTGTCAAAAGAAGAGTTTTATTGAGCGAAGATCCCCAGTTCAGATTTGTCCTGAAAAAAATAGAGGCCGGGTAGAAACCCAGCCTCGTTTTAAAATCCAATATCCTATGAAAAACCGAGACAAAGATGCGTTATAAATACCAAATGGTTGTATCATTCATGAACTATTTTTCTAAAATCCCGGAAAGTGGTAGTAAAGCATACCACATTTGTGGGATACAGCGTTTCTCTAATCTGATTTTAATGAAAAACCCCGCAAAAAGCGGGGTTAAATAGTTGTATAATGAACTAAAATTTACTACTTCTTTTGATACATCACTTCTTTAACCAGCTTCACTGTTCTTGGTACATCAGGCAATGCAGCAGCCACCAGGTTGGGAGCATAATGCAGCGGAGCGTCAGCAGCAGTGATACGACGGATCGGGGCATCTAAATAATCAAAGCCTTCTTTTTGTATCTGGTAGGTGATCTCAGAAGAGACGGAGGCAAAAGGCCATTGTTCTTCCACGATAACCAACCTGTTGGTCTTCTTAACGCTTTCCAGGATCGTTTTCCAGTCCAGCGGACGAATCGTTCTCAGGTCAATCACTTCAGCACTGACCCCTTCTTTTTCCAGTTCTTCAGCGGCACCCAATGCCACTTTCATCATTTTGTTGAAGGAAACGATGGTGACATCACGCCCTGCTCTCTTCACATCGGCCTTACCCAGTTCGATATAATATTCTTCCTCCGGCACTTCCATTTTATCGCCATACATCTGCTCACTTTCCATGAACATCACCGGATCCTCTTCGTAACGGATAGCCTGTTTCAGTAATCCTTTGGCATCATAACCATTGCTGGGTGATACCACTTTAATCCCTGGGATATTTGCATAGAGAGCTTCAAAAGCTGTGGAGTGCTGGGCACCTAACTGGCCGGCTGATCCATTACCACCTCTGAAAACGATGGGACAAGAAATTTGTCCACCACTCATTGCCAGCATTTTAGAAGCAGTATTGAGAATTTGATCCAAAGCCAATACAGCAAAGTTCCAGGTCATGAATTCAACAATAGGTCGCAGACCGTTTTGTGCAGCACCTACTCCAACGGCCGTAAATCCAAGCTCGGCGATCGGTGTGTCGATCACTCTTTTCGGGCCAAATTCTGCCAGCATACCCTGGCTTACTTTGTAGGCTCCATTGTATTCGGCCACTTCCTCTCCCATCAGGAAAACCCGGTCATCCCTTCTCATTTCTTCACTCATCGCCTCACGCAGGGCATCCCGGAATGCAATTGATCTTGCCATTTCTTTGCTTGCTTTTTAGGTGGGCAAATTTAAGCGGGAAAGCGGATAAAACCTAAAATGAAAACCGCCCTTCCGTGCATAAGCCGGGCTTATCTTTGACCGGATGAAAAAAGAACAGTACTACATTATTATAATTGGCGGCGGCCCTATTGGTCTTGCCTGTGGACTGGAAGCTAAAAAAGCAGGATTGGATTACCTGGTGCTTGAAAAGGGCAGCCTTGTCAATTCTTTGTATAACTACCCGGTCAATATGACTTTCTTTTCCACTTCTGAAAGACTGGAGATCGGCGGTATTCCTTTTGTTTCCAATAATGCCAAACCAACCCGGGCAGAAGCCTTAGAATATTATCGCAGGGCTACTATCGCCCACCAGTTGAATGTGCATTTGTTTGAAAAAGTAGAAACTATTACTAAATCGACTGGGGGCTTCATAATCGTTACAACAAAATCAACTTATACGGCCCGCCATATTATCATTGCTACCGGGTTTTATGATATCCCTTATCTGCTGCATGTGCCCGGCGAGGAATTGCCGAAAGTGACCCATTATTATAAAGAACCCCATTTCTATGCATTTCAGAAAGTGCTGGTGGTTGGCGCCAATAACTCTGCTGTAGATGCGGCGCTGGAAACATGGCGCAAAGGAGCTGAGGTTACGATGGTGATCCGCGGCAAAGAGATTGGAGAAAGAGTGAAATACTGGGTAAGACCTGATATTGTCAACCGGATTGAAGAAGGTTCTATCAAGGCTTATTTTAATTCGGAGGTTACTGCGATAAGAGAACAGGAAGTGGATATACAAACGCCTGGAGGAAAAATAACTATCAGCAACGACTGGGTGATTGCGATGACCGGCTACCAGCCAAACCTTGATTTCCTACGAAAAATGGGTATTCAATTATCCAATGATGAAGTAATGAAACCGGTATATAATGAAGAAACTTATGAAACCAATGTGGAAAATGTATTTCTTGCCGGGGTTATCTGCGGGGGGATGAATACGCATCGCCTCTTCATTGAAAATTCAAGAATACATGCAGAAAAGATCATAGCGACGATCCGAAAAAGAGCTGTATAAATGATCAGAGCTTTTTTTTCATCAGCCAGTCATTCTGCCTGTCATTCCCTAATAAGAAATCATGATCCGCAAATTTCTCAAAGCCCCATTTGGTATAGAACTGAATAGCCCGGTCATTCTTCTCCCACACACCAAGCCAGACGGTTGTCTTACTTAATTCAAGGGCAATAGCAATACATTTTTCCATTAATGCCTTGCCCACTCCCTTCCCTATTGAATCGGTCGTCGCATATATACGGGCAATCTCCAGGGCATTCTTATCGTCCAGTTCAGGCGGGATATTATTTTCCCGCATCCGCACATAGCCCACAGGTATGCCTGCATCAAAAGCCAGTAAAAAAATATTGCCGGGGGCTCCCACTTCCTTCATCAATGCCTCTTTTGTAAACTGCTCATTCATGAATTTATCCATATCCTCCTTTGTATTATCAGCAACAAAGGTTTCATAAAAGGTTTGGCGGCTCATGTCGGCTATAAGAGCGGCATCATTAACAGAAGCTATACGAATCGTTATCATTGTATCATTTGATTTATACTGACAAATCAAAAGTAGTACCTGCCAGTGGTTTTGACTGTACGGAAATTTTACATTGAATAGCTTTAGCCAGGTCTCTTACCAGGTGAAAACCAAGCCCTCCTTTGCTGCTCAGTGGAGCAGCTTCGTTTTGCAATACCTGCACCTGTTCTTCAGATACACCCGGTCCGTTATCGGTTATTGACAATAAAATTTTATCCCCTTCCTGCCGGGTACTCCAAACGATCTTTGCATCCGGTGTATTTCGCAAAGCCTTCACAGCATTGGCCGTCAGGTTATGCATGATAGTCTTCAGGTAATTCTCATCTGTTGTCACTTTCAGGCCACCGGGATCATTGAATAGCAATTGTACATTCTCGGCCGATATAAAAAAGCTTTTGAGGTATGAGAAAAGTTCTGCCACCATCACCTCCCGCAAGTTGGGTTTAAAATTTTCCATCTGTCCCTTACTCCAGGTGAGCATGGCTTCCATATTTTCCAGCAAGGATTCTGCTGACTCGGTTATTTTTTGTTCATGCCCGGCAGCTTGTTCTGCCGTCCAGCCCACTTCCTCCTTTCTTAAATGTAAAAAATGTACGAGGCGGGAAACAGGCCCTCTAAGGTCATGACTGAGAATAGCAAAAAACCGGGCCTTCACTTTATTAGCTTCATCCAGCTCCCCATTCAACTGCAACAAAGTAGTATTGGTTCTTTTCCGTGTACGGTTCTGATAATACAACAATCCTCCCAACACAGCCAGTAATCCTGCCACTGCAATAAGGGCATATCGCTGTCTTCTTTCTGCTGCAAGAGTCAGCTGATTCAATTCAATCTCTTTATCCTTAATGCTGATTGCTTTCTCACTTTCAAGGGCAGCGATCTTATTTTTATTCTCTTGTGAGAAAAGAGAATCGTTAATTGCACCGGCAGACCTTTGATAAGCCAGTGCTTCTTTATAATTACCTCTTTCTTCTTCCAGTTGCGACAGAACAGCACTGAAATTAGCGGCATATTGTGCATTACCCGCTTCGTTGCTTAAACTCAATGCCCGCTGCAAATATGCCGAAGCCTTCATGAATGCCTCTTTCTTTCCAGCAAGACTGCTTTCTGTACCAAGGTTATAATAGTAGGTACCGAGGTTACCCAAATTGGTAATTGAGATCAGTGAAGCAGGTGCTATTTCATCTACCATCCCCTGCACCTTCAATAATACAGCGATAGCTTTTTTATAATCAGGTTCCTCCAGTGTGGCCATATTCGACAATACCTGCACAACAGCCAGTTTATTACCCAGCATCTCATAGATGCCGAGTGCTTTTTCCAGGTTCTTTCTTGCCGCCGCCGTATCTCCTGTCTTAATTTTAGCAACCCCCAGTAATTCCGTGGCCTTTGCCACATGTACCGGGGCATTACCTTCTTCCCCGTTTTTAATAGTAAGTGCCGCATATTTTTCCACCTGTTTGTAATCCTGCTGTACTAAATACAAAGCAATGATATTGGTGCCTACCAGTGCAGCCTGTTCCTTATTACCCGCATCATCAGCAATGCCCAGTGCTTTAAAATAATATGTTGATGCTTCGCTGTATTCCCCTTCCCGCTGGTAACTCCTCCCGATATTATTGAGATTCGTAATCATATGGGGCTTTGAATCAAGCTCCTTATTGATAGAAAAGCTCTTTTCAAAATATCCCCTTGATCCCGTATTGTTACCAGTATCACCTGTCATCAGGCCGAGGTTGTTATTGATATTCGCAATGCCTCTTTTCCAGCTGATCTTTTCCGCCAGCTGTAATCCCATGTTCGCATACCGAAATCCTTCTTTGGGATTAATGGAAATATATTGTTGCGTAATTCGGTTCAGCAATTTTACTTTATTGGTATCCTCTTTGGCTGCCGGCAATTCCGCGACAAGGGAATCTAATAACTCCTGCCCCTTTTTCTGGGCCTGAAGTGACAAACAAAAGAAAAAAGTTCCGGCGAATAAGATAAATCTCATAGTGAACCAGGTTTTAAATAATCAAGTGATTCTTTATAGCTCCTGCCTACTGGCAATTTTATATCAAGTACCTCCACTTCCCTCGTGCTGATCCTGCTGATAAAATGTTTCTGCACAGCATAACTCCGGTGGATACGGATAAAAGCCTGAAATACTTTTTGCTCCAGTAAATTTCCCAACGTCGAAAGCACACAGTATTTTTTTTTAGCTGTTACAATACTGGTATAGTCCCGCAAGGCTTCAAGATAAACGATCTCACTCAGGTGAACTTTAATGTGATCATGACCTTCTTTTATAAATACTGCATCACCGCCCAGGTTAAAATCCAGCAACGCTGCTTTGTGCTGAATATTTAAAAACGCCTCCAGCCGGGCCATGCATCTGGTAAACCGTTCTGTATTTACCGGCTTTACAATAAAGTCAAGTGCCGACACTTCAAAACTCTCTACGGCATAATCAGGAAATGTGGTAATAAAAATACAGGCTGGCACTTTCTCCAGTTGCCTCCGCAGGTCCAACCCATTTGTGCCTGGCATGTCTATATCCAAAAAAAGAACATCGGGAGTGCTTTTCTCTGCAGCAACCAGAGCCTCATTTGCCGATTCAAAAACACCGGCAATCTGCAGAAACGGGTACCGGCGAACATAGGACGTAATTGTAAGGCGGTCCACTTCATCATCATCCACAATGAAACAGGAATATATTTTCTGCATGGAACGGCTGCTTTCTTTAGCGTAAGGTTTATTAAATGGTCACTTCAAATTTACTGGTTTCAGGTCAACTTCCTTATTTACCTGTAAAAGCATTTCTTCTCCTGCTTTTCAGTAACAATACAGAAAAGTTGCCATTGGCCGATTTTAAATGCTGTTTATCGATTGGAAGTATCCGCCCTTTATATGCCTCGGTAAGTTTGTGAAGTAATAATTAATAATCAGTAATCCCAGTAAATAATCAAGGTAATGAAATCAATACTCTTCTCCCTCAGCCTCCTGTTTCTTTGTATTGCCGCATCCGGGCAGGAAAATAAAGTGGTAAAAAAAGCAGAAAAGATCAACGCCAAATCGCAGGAAATAAGCAGGACCAGCGAGAAAGTGAAAGAACAGGCCAACCAGGTTGCAACCAATACAAAAACAGTGGTGCAAAATGTAAAATCTGTTATAAAAATATTTGAGCCCATTTTTGCCATTCACTTCAAAAAGAAAAACAAAGGAGTAAGAAAAGAAGCCGGTACTAACAATGAGCCGGTTGATAACAGGCAGGCTCCTGCCGAACCTGTCCTAACGACAGCACCCGTTGCAAATAATAACACCGGTACACCACCACAGCCGGTTGTAACCGGGGAATACCCGCCTGTTGCCAATACTGCCAGTGCCGTGGCACAACAAGCCTACTCTGATCCTGGTGTTCCGGAAAATCAAAATTATAATCCTGATGGCAGTGCTAACTGGGGCAACCAGCACAATGCAGAATATGGTTGTTACCTGGATGCTGTAACAGGAACGGTACTTTTTGGAGGTGATGCAGAAGAAAGTCCAACCAGTGTTGATCTCATTTTTCTTGCGCCCAACGATGGACAAAATACCTATTACCTTGTCACCCCGGGTTTTGCCCATGATGGCAGTGCTGATTGTTTCTGGGGCAGTTGCACTACCAATAATCCCACCAGGAGCTGGAAGAATGTAAACGAAAGCGAAGTGGCATTAACCAACATGACTGGTGCCCAGTTTGAAAAGATCCAATACAACACGCAATTATCCGGGGCGGTAAAAAATGCAAGGGGGTTTGCCGGATGGTATTCTTCACCTGGTTCCAAGCTGGATGGAAAAGTATTCGCCGTAAAAACAGAGATGGAAAACCGGACTGCTTATGCGCTGATATATGTAGTAAAGCATGTTGGCACCAGCGGAAGCAGCGGACATTTGAAAATAAAAATAAAAGTGACCGGTTTTGATAATAATGGTGATGGCAACCCTGATGTCAGCGCCTATGAAGTACGCAATAATTAAAAACAGTAAACCATATTGTATGAACAGAAGTTTGTTATTGAAATTGTATACCCTCCTGGCCTGTCTGAGTATGTATAATGCCCTGGAAGCACAGGTGACAACATCCAGGAGGCTGCCAGGTAGCACCACACTCCCCGCTCAATCGGTAAAAAAAATAGTGACTGACACGAGCAGTAAGATCAGCCAAACTGCTGCTTCCGGTGGCAGTACAATAAAAAACAATACTGTAACCGCTTCCCCGGCAGGGCAATTGCAGATGAAAGACTATAGAAATACTCAGCCAGGTAAAAAATACACAGACCCTAATTATAAAGCACCGGCAAATCCGGTGCTGAATGGTATCTATTATGCCAATAGCATAATCAATGGAACAAAGGTTACCAAAATATTCAACCTGAAATCAGGGCTCAGTAATAGCTATTCTGCAATTGGCAATAACAAAGCCCCGGTAGAACCGACCTCGAAAGGAGCTATTAAAATAATTTCTAAAACCCCCTATGCCAATAAGAACAATGAGAGCTGGGATTGCCAGAATGAAATGCGAAAAGTATCTTTAAACGACCAGGGATACCTTACCCTTGATGTGGCATCACAGATCACCAAAGTCTTGCCCGGCAGGGCTTATCATTTCCAAAAATATATTAACGGGTCCTGGGATGATGATGTGGAAGATAACCGGAAGCCGTTCCGCATATCCTGCTCAAACCCTAATATTAATGGAAAAGTGACAGAAGAGATAGCAGATGTAAGAGAAGGCACATTGCGGCAGGCTGTGGCAAACATTTACAGCAGATTTCCGGGAGATCCGGCAAAAGTAGCCAGTCTTACATTCAGCATGTTTGCCGAAGAGGTACATAATACTGCTGAACTAAATGTACGGATAGGCGCCGGTGGTTATGGCTTTGGTTTCTCGGCTGACAATCTTTTTAGCTTCAGCGAAAAATCCAGCAAACGGACCTTCTTTGTAGACATTACCAAAACATTATTCACAATCGATGTGGAGCATCCCTCAGGTGGGTTGTTCACAGACCCTTCCGTAAATACATCCGATATCATGTATATGGCTTCTGTTACGTATGGCATCCGTATCCTCGCCAGTATAGAACTGGACATAAAGGATGAAACAACCCTCAACCAGTTTAATGGTAAATATAACGGGCTTGCTTATGGGGGTTATATCAACGCAGATGTATTTGCTAATGACGTGAAGAACCAGGCTACCGTTAAGTTTTTTGTAGTGGGCGGTACGAGCAACTCTGTAACTCCTGCATATAATATTGCAGATATGCAAAAACAGATCGTTGCCATGACAAAGGATATCAACTACAATACCTGCCACCCAATCCGGTATTCATTTAAAAACAATAATGGCGAAGTGGTAAGTTATGCAAGTGCGACTGATTATTTCAACTACCGGAATTGTGAACCTCCCGGAGAAAATATGAAACCAGCCAAAGTTTCAGTCCGTATCAGCGATATCTCCCTGAAGAATATGGACCAGGATGATGTGGATTTGTATGGCACCATCTGGGCAAATGTATATAAAGCCGACAATGGTTTTCTCCCACCGGTGGAAAATCAATACCACCTGATGTCTTTACCTGCCAACCTGCACCTGAAAAGCGACAACCTGAAAAAAGGAGATTACCGCTTTGGCTATGGCCGGACGATTGAATTTGACTTTAACATCGGTGAAGCAGCAGGCGCCGTACTCTACATTTATTTTGACCTCATCGACGAAGACGACTCCCCGGATGATCCTATTGTAATGCCTAACCTGCCAAAATTTCCTATAAAAATGCAGGACGGATCAACCCGGAATTTTTATGGGCTTAAAATAAATCTTGATGCTGTTCAAAAAACATTACAAGGTGGGCAGACATTCAATATTGACTGTGTGGATTACGAAGGAGACTATCCTTTTACCATCGGCATCACTGTTGAAAAAAAATAAAGTAAATGAAAAAAGCATACTTAGTTATTATTCTGCTGGTAATGCTACTGCAGACGATAGCACAAACACCGCTTGTTAACAGGAGCCGTGTAACGACCCCTGTTTTACAGGGCACTTCGCAATCAGTTGTTAAAAAGAATATACAACCTGATGAAAAAGAACCGGTGGGTCCGGTGGTGAGTAGTGGTTCACTGACCCTTTCTATCAGAACCATCAATAATGATTATACAGCAACCGGGGATGATCATACCATTATTGCAAAACCTGCCGGGTTATATAGCAAGAACGAAACAATCAAAATAACCCTGCCGGATGCTGCCAGTAACCCGGGCAAGATATTCATCATCAAAAATGCCAGCCGGAAAATCCCCGGTAGCAATACAAGAGTGGAAATATATGTGCCGGAATATAAGCAAATGGGTGAGCAGGGTTTAAAATATTATGGACTTACGGACTGGCAACAGGTTACCCTGCAAAGCGACGGAGCCCAATGGTGGTCTATCGGCAATTGAACATTTTTGATACTCAAGCAGGGTGTTCTGTATGCTAAAGTTTACCAGGAAAACTGTAGCTTAGAAAAGTTTTTGACCCAACGATTTTTTATACCACACCCGGCCTTACAGGATTTTGTAAGTAATATCATGATTTTTCATGCTGTCAGTGACCGTCCGTTCATTTGCCCATTTCCTCCTGTCCCGCAGCATTGTATCTATTTTTATATCCATGACCCTGTCAGCATACAGAAAGCGGGAGAAAAAGAATTCATTTGCAAACCCTCCAGTATTGCAGTGGGGGCACAACTTACCCGTGTCAATATTAATATCAGTAACAATCATTTGATGCTTTGTGTCACTTTTCGTCCTGGCGGATTACACCGGTTGCTGAACGTCCCCATGCACACAATGATGGATACTGATGTGGACACCAGTTTTCTTTTTAAAAAAGAGATCAGCGAGGTCAATGAACAATTAAAAGAAGCCGGCAGTTATGAGACCATGAAGATGATTGCAGAGAATTTCCTGTTACAAAAGATACCACGTCTCCGTTCTGCATTACCTTTTGATAAAGCCATGCAGTTTCTTGTACAGCATGATGGCAATATCAGTATTGATAAAATCGCCTCCCTCTCCTGCCTGAGTATCCGCCAGTTTGAAAGAAAATGTAAGGAACGTATCGGTCTCCCTCCCAAATTATTTGCAAGACTGACAAGATTTTCGAAGGCTTACCGGTTAAAAGAGCAGCGACCTCATCTTCACTGGACCTCACTGGCCTATGAGTGCGGCTATTTTGACCAGATGCATCTCATCCGTGATTTTAAAGAATTCACCGGCGTCACACCATCATTTATTGATAAAGAATTAAGCGAAACAAAGCTCCGGCTCCAGGCCAACCTGAAACTTTAATGTCGCATTTATACTATTCCCCTTTGCAGGCTGCAGGTAGTTTTGAGTTACAAAATAGGTAACATGAAAACAATTAACCGCAGGCATTTATTACAACGTCTTACTGCCATTACACTTGGGTCGGCATTACTGCCCGCAGCCGCCAATGCAAGAAATGGTTTATTGACTACAGAAGACCCGAAAGCGATCTTTCTTGCACCAGGTGCAGGTAAAAAGGGGAAAGTGGGTGATATGGATATTATTTTTAAGTTAGACAGATCACAAACCAGCGGACATCTTGCTGTTTGGGAAACCATTATACAGCCGGGTGAATTGGGTGCCCCGCCGCATTATCATGAAAATTATGATGAATTGTGCAGAGTACTGGAAGGTTCAGTTTTTATCATGACGGGTGATGAAGTAACAGAAGTAAAAGCAGGCGGCTGGCATCTTCGTCCCAGGGGAATCGTTCACACGTTCTGGAACAGCAGTAAGAAACAGGCAAAGACTATTGACTTTTCTGTTCCCGGCGGCCATGAAAACTATATGCAGGACCTGGCTGCTCTTTTTGAAAATAATAATCATCCAAAGCCGGATGATTTTACAAAACTGGCAGCAAAACATGATATACACTACCGGTTTGATTTATTGGAGGGAATAATGAAAAAATTCAAGGTGAAGCTATAAAGCAGTGTCATAAAAAGTCTCTGCTAATCCGAATGTCCTTTCCGGGGATTTGTTTTCAATCTCGTGAAAAGCAACAGGTGTGAGCCCGGTGAAGTCCTTATAATCCTTTACGAGATGCTGGTAGTCATGATACTCGCATTCGATGGCGATTCGTAGCCAGTCCATTTGCGGATAAAGATTTTTCAACCGGAAGGCTTTATCAAACCGTGCTATCCGGCATAGAAGTTTGGGGTTGATTCCTGTTCTTTCTTTGAATTTTCGTTCAAACTGGCGTGGACTTAAACAAGACAGCCTGGATAGTTTATCCAGCGAGATATGGCCGTTCTGCCTGATCAGCATCTTGCTCATTTCATCCACCGGGTGAACATCTTTCCTGACCGTTTTTATCAGCCGTAAAACAAATTTCTCCACAATGCTGATCATTTCATTGTAATCAGCAGCATGAAATAATTGCTCATTGATTAATCGTAACTCTGCAGAGAAGACGGCTTCTGCATCAAGGCATTCGTTATTAAGTTCTGCAGCCGGGATACCCGTGATCCTGTATAACGCCCCTGGGTGAAACACCACCTGGACAATCAGGAATTCCCTTCCCACAAACCGTTTCGTAACTCCCAGTTGTTGCCCGTAGAGAATGACCGGCAGTGAACTGATTTTCTTATCACTGTCAGTATATTCTATATTTTCCCGGTCAAACGGAAAGAAAGATAAACAATGCTCCGGCCTGGGTGGATAGGCTTTGAAAGGTAACGGGTCATCAGGGCCGAACAAAAAATGTACGATCCTGAAAAGATGTACATATTCACTAATGGCAGCTGAAGGTCTAAAATCTTTTAGCAGCATACATTGCTCGGGTTCCCGTTTGAGACAGTAATTTAAGACAGACCGGGCTAATAAGGAAATCAGGTTATAAAGTGAGTGGTGGTCCCACCACTTTCATATCATGTGCTGCGTGTATCCTGTCGATCTCTTCTGGTGAAGGCCGCTCCGTAAATTTATTCATGATAAGAAAAAACTCCTCCATCTTTCCCGCAGGTTGCAAAAAATAGATCATTTTTCCTTTTTCACTTGTTTGTATCCAGGTATGAGGAATATTGCGGGGAAGAAAAATGGTATCCCCTGCTACCAGGTTTTTAGTCTCATCGCCAACAACAAAACGATATTCTCCTTCCGTGACCATAAAAATTTCATCCTGGTTAAAATGCACATGAAGAGCAGGGCCAACTTTCCCCAAACCTGTATACTCAAAAACGGATAACTGTCCATCAGTATCTTTTGATGATATCTTAAGGTCGTTCGGATGAACACCTAAGAATTTTACAACATCCCCAAACCGGCTCTCCTTTTTTTTGATCACAAAGGGATTTTTGGAGGAAAGCTGACCGGCCCATTTTGCCATGGCGGTAAAAGGCATTGCTACAATTGCTGAAAGTGTAATAAATTTTCTCCGTTGCATGGTTTTCGTTTTTGTAACACAAATATGAACCATGCCGGGTAACGTTTACTGGTAAAAAAACGACATTCTTCAGGAAGTGAGCCTATAACCAAAATCCCCGGCAAGCCGGGGATTTTGGTTATAGCTATTTTGAACCGATTATATATTTTCAATGACCATCGCTGATGCACCGCCTCCGCCATTACAAATGCCGGCAGCACCATATTTAGCATTATTCGCTTTCAATACGTTGATCAGGGTTACAATAATTCTAGCACCACTGCATCCCAACGGATGCCCCAATGATACAGCCCCGCCATGTACATTAACCCTGGATGGATCAAGCTTCATGCGTTTGCTGTTCTCAATACCGACCACTGCAAAAGCTTCATTCAATTCCCAGTAAGCTATATCCTCCATTTTCAAACCCGCCTTGGCTACTGCCTTCGGAACAGCTAATGAAGGTGTGGTGGTAAACCATTCTGGTGCCTGCTCAGCATCTGCATATCCCCTGATCTTTGCTATAGGTTTCAACCCCAGTTCATCCGCTTTTTCTTTGCTCATTAATACTAAGGCAGCGGCTCCATCATTCATCGTAGATGCATTGGCAGCCGTTACGGTCCCATCCTTTTGAAACGCAGGACTCAGTGTTGGTATTTTATCAAACTTTACGTTGAAGGGTTCTTCGTCTTTTGCAAACACAACAGGATCGCCTTTGCGTTGGGGAATTTCTACCGGAACAATCTCATTGGCAAACAGCCCTTTTTCCCAGGCCGCTTGTGACAGTTTATAACTTTCGATAGCAAAAGCATCCTGGTCTTCGCGGCTGATACCACATTCTTTGGCACAAAGCTCGGCAGCATTACCCATCGCTTTTCCGTCATACACATCAGTTAATCCATCCTTTGCTAATCCATCCAGCAATGATGTATTACCGTACTTATTTCCCCAGCGAACGCTATCGGCATAAAAAGGGACATTGCTCATGCTTTCCATACCGCCCGCTACTACGATATCCGCATCTCCCAGCATAATACTTTGTGCGGCCTGTGCTATGGCTTTCATACCGCTGGCGCAAACTTTATTAACGGTAGTGCAATTCACTTCATTGGGTAAACCGGCAAACTTAGCTGCCTGCCTGGCCGGGGCCTGCCCAAGGTTCGCCTGGATCACACAACCCATCAACACGTCTTGCACCTGCTCAGATTTAATACCTGCTTTTGCAACAGCCCCTTTAATAGCGATTGCTCCTAATTGCGTTGCTGTTAAACTTTTCAGGCTGCCTCCGAAACTACCCATCGGGGTACGAACAGCAGAAATAATATAAACTTCTTTCATATAGATGATAAAATTGAGCCGTAAAGA
>JAEUVP010000013.1 GCA_016786805.1 Chitinophagaceae bacterium
ATACACGATACTGAAAACCGCCCTGCCAAACAGGGCGGTTTTTTATTTCCGCAAGAATCGGGTTGAATAAGGATTCTTTGCAGCTTAGTTTTGTGTGTATATGAACGACTACCAGCGTATAGCAGCCGCCATTGAATTTATTAGGGCCAACAGTAAGGAGCAACCCTCACTGGATGCTATTGCTGCACATATTCACCTCAGCCCTTTTCATTTTCAGCGATTGTTCAAAGAGTGGGCGGGAGTTTCCCCGAAAAAATTTTTACAGTATATCAGTGCGGAACATGCAAGAGGGCTATTGTTAAAGAACAAAACATTGTCTGATGTAAGTTTTGAAGCAGGCTTATCCGGCACCAGCCGCCTGCATGACCTGTTCGTTGCTGTTGAAGCCATGACACCCGGTGAATTTAAGAATGGTGGTGAAAACCTGGAGATCAGCTATATTTTTTCCGCTACTGCATTTGGTGATGTTATTATTGCTGCTACACAAAAAGGAATCTGTAAAATTGATTTTATTGAGGACCGGGATACCGCTATAAAAAAACTATCCGGTTATTGGCCTAATGCTATACTGAAAGAAAAAAAGAATGAACATCATCAGCCTGTATTGCAATTCTTTCAACAGGACTGGACTAATCTTTCCAAGATAAAACTCCATTTAAAAGGCTCACCCTTTCAATTGAAAGTTTGGGAAGCTTTGCTGAAAATTCCTTCTGGTGAATTAAGCACTTATGCTTCCATTGCTCATGTTATCCATAAACCCAAAGCCTTTCGTGCTGTTGGTACCGCTATTGGTGATAACCCGGTTGCCTGCCTTATCCCTTGTCACCGTGTTATAAAATCTACCGGGATCATTGGAGAATATCATTGGGGCAGTGCCCGTAAAACCTGCATCATTGGCTGGGAACAGAGCCAGCGCTTAGGTGAAGCGATTTGATCAATTCAGCAAGAACCGGGTTGTTTCTATTCTTTCTCTTTATCAATTTGCAGGAAACAATTACCAGATGAATATTACTTATCACTCCATTCCCAAAACCTATACTGATAAAATCAGGCAATCGATGCACGATGATTTTGGTCATCCCGTTGAAGTAAGCATTGCAGGAGAAACAGGTTATGGTCCCTGCCGCTGCTGCTTAAAACAATTTCAACCCGGTGAGAAAAGACTGCTCTTTTCTTATGCACCTGTTAATGCTGCAAATTCTTATAATGAAGTGGGACCTGTATATATACATGAAGAGTGCAGCACTTATAGGGATAGCAGCACCTTCCCTCCCGAAGTAAAAAATGGAAGATTACCTATCCGTCTTGTGCTACGTTGTTATAACGGGGAGAGAAGAATGATATTGGCCCGTTTTATAAAAGACAACAATGATGCAGAAAAGATGATCAGGGAATTATTTACAGACCCGTTGATCGAATTTATTCATATCCGGAATGCAGTGTACCAGTGTTTCATTGCAGAGATAAGAAAGGATCAGGGAACCGGATCGTAACCACTTCCTCCCCAGGGATGACAACGGGATATTCTTTTAATAGTGAGCCATAATCCTTTAAACACACCATGCTTTTTTAATGCTTCTGTTGCATAATGTGAACAGGTAGGTGTATAGCGGCATTTCGGCCCCAGCCAGGGAGAAATGATCAGCTGGTAGATCTTTATCAGGGCGATAAAAGGAAGGCTAAGAATTTGCAGCAGGAGTTTCATTCACCAGTTTTAAAAATTTCTTCAGTACAATACTAACCTTACCCTCAATCAATGAATAGTCCGGCAGTTCTTTGGCTGTATAGATCAGGAATACATCCAGGCCTTTATTTTTTTCGGGTAGTACTTGCTGCAATTCATTTTTTTGTAAACGCCAGGCTTCACGGGCCAGTCGTTTTACCCGGTTGCGGTCTACGGCTTTTTTAAAATTCTTTGCAGATACGGTGATACCAAATTTTAATTCCGCAGCAGTAAACTGGTAGCAAACACGAAATGGCGGCACACTGAAGCGTTGTCCTTCTTTGAATAGCTGGTCAATCGCTTTGCGGCTTTTTAACCGCTCGTCTTTTCCCAAAGTAAATTGTTTGGCCAAAATTGTCGCTAATAAAAAAGCTCCGGTACTACCAGAGCTATAAAATTATTGAAACCCCCGTTTATACAACGGCGGTGTTTTTTACTTCAGCTTTCTTTCATCAGAAACCGTCAGCTTCTTACGACCTTTTGCACGGCGGCTTGCCAGTACTTTACGGCCATTGGCAGTTGCCATACGCTTACGAAAACCATGTACTGATTTACGACGC
>JAEUVP010000021.1 GCA_016786805.1 Chitinophagaceae bacterium
GTGCTGATGTGGTTGCTGACACTTGCTAACCTGATGGGAGTAAACATGGAAGAGGCTGTTGCCGATTATTTAAAGAATCCGCGGAAGCTTCCCACGAAATGAGCTCAGTAGTTATACATCCTTTTCATGGTAAGATAATACGAGGCTGCTGATCTTTACTTCCACTTTCCTGTACGTAACACCGGCTTTGTCCAGCATGATCTTCGAAGCTTTAAAGACATCGCTGCCTTCATATTTATCGGAGAGATAGATCACTTCCGTAATACCGGATTGAATAATGGCTTTTGTACATTCATTACAGGGAAACAAAGCTGTATAAATTTTACAGCCATGCAGGTCCATGCCGATATTGTTTAAAATAGCATTCAGTTCGGCATGGCAGATATAAGGATACTTGGTGTCCAGGAACTCTCCCTGTTTGTCCCAGGGAAAATCATCATCATGACAACCGATGGGTAGCCCGTTATAACCGGCACCGACAATTTTATTTTTATCATTCACAATACAGGCGCCAACCTGTGTATTCGGGTCTTTACTCCGTTTGGCTGATAACAAAGCAACACCCATAAAATATTCATCCCAAGTAATATAATCAGTTCTCTTTTTCACGATCAACTGCTATTTATGGATACAATAAATATTTCTTCCGCATCACTTTGTACTCACTTAAACCCGGTTCCCAACTGGCACGAATCTCTTTTTCCGGTACACCGTCAATGATCTGCTGCCGGAATAAACCGGAGCCGATCAGTTTTTCGATCGTACCCATTTCTTTACTGAGCTTTGAATCAAAGAATTTTTCTTTATAGGGAGAGGCTTTGTAGAGTTCCATGATCCATTGCAGGTTGATCTGCTTACTTTTTCTTAACAGCTCAATATCATAATTCCGAAGATCTAATCCATAACAAAGCTGGTCCATGAAGAGCGGTGTTTCTGACATGCCTTTGATGCTGGTGGGAGTGAAAGAAAATTCATATTTGCCTTTCAGTTCAGGGCTGCCAAGAACAGTGAATGGAAAATAAGTGCCCCGTCCATGATTAAGATAAGTGCCTTCAAACATACAGGTGGAAGGGTAGAGCATGATGGATTGCTGCGTATTCAAATTGGGCGATGGCTTCACTGGTAGCGTATATTCCATTTCATGATTATAATTGGCCACCGGTATCACTTTGATAGTACATTTTGCTTTATTCGCCAGCCAGCCTTCACCATTGGCCATTTGTGCAAATTCACCCACCGTCAATCCATGTGACATAGGAATAGGAAACATACCGATACCGGATTTATATTTCATATCCAATATGGGGCCGTCAATAAGATAACCATTCGGGTTGGGCCTGTCCAGGATCAGCATTTCTTTGCCGTTCTCATAACAGGCATCCATCAGCCGCACCAGCGCATTGATATTGGTATAAAAGCGGCAACCCACATCCTGCAGGTCATAGATAAGAATATCCACATCGGCAAGGTCTTCTTTGGTGGGTTTATTTTTTTTTCCGTATAACGAGATGACAGCAATGCCCGTAGCAATATCCACTTCATCTGCCACATGCACACCGGCACTGGCATTACCCCGGAACCCATGTTCAGGGCCAAATACTTTTACAATATTCACCCCGCGGCTTTTGAGGCTGTCTACCAAATGTGTTTTTCCAATAACAGAAGTAAGGTTGGCCATCATCGCCACTCGTTTACCCTGCAGGTAAGGAAGATATTTTTCGGTTTGTTCGGCACCCGTCTTAATGGCTTTTCCATTTTCAACCGGGGCTTTTGAAGTATGACCGGATGTCCCGCAAAAGCTAAAGACGAAGGCCAATGTAAGGAGAGAAATATATTTCATATGCAGGCTGAATTAAGCCCGATAAATATACAGATAAATGGGAGGCAAATGATTGATACAGGAGACTTAATCAATGCCGTTTTTTGCGGCGCACAATTAAAGTGGTGATTATGGCAGTCAGCAGGATGGCTATCGCCAAAGAACCTGCATAAAGTACTAAAGAAACACCTGTGTCAGTTGCTTGCAACATAGTAGTTGGTTTTATAATAGTGGTTGGTTATTACTTATTACATCCTCTATTTCGCCACAGCGATCTTCACTTTTTTATTCTTGATCTTTTGTTCTTTGATCAGTTGCAGGGTATGGCTTACTTTGATTTTCTTTATCGCGGCAAAAGAAAAGAAATCTTTTACTTCGATCAACCCGATATCTTCTTTTTTCAGGTCGCCTTTATTCGACAGGAACCCGACAATATCAACTTTATTGACCTTGTCTTTTTTACCGGCTGCTATGAACAGGGTTGACCATTTTGGTTTTTCAGGAAGCACTGTGGTTGCAGGTAATTCTATCTTTTCAACTCCGGCATCAATATAGCCAGGCAGTTTTTCTTCGGGCGACAGGATCAGTATGGCAGTACCACTGGCATCCATCCGGGCGGTGCGGCCATTTCGGTGGGTAAAAATATCTTCACTGGCCGGCAGGTGATAATGGATGATGTACCTGATATTGGCAATATCCAATCCTCTCGAAGCCAGGTCGGTTGTTACTAATACATTTGACGTGCCATTCCTGAATTTGCAAAGAGCCGCATCTCTTTCAGGTTGCTCCAGTGCACCATGATAAAATTCATTGATAATATCTTTTTCTTTCAGGAATTTGCTGGTCCGTTCCACCGATTCCCGGTGATTGCAAAAAATGATCGTGGAGCGATTGCCCAGCATACAGAGCAACCGAAACAGGGTTTCTAATTTGTCTTTCCCATCACTCAGCAGGGTTTTCACGGTAAGCCCTGTTTCTTCATCCTTATCATTTAAAAAATCAAGAGTAACCGGGTCATTCATGCCGATAAAAGCAGGGATCTCCACAGCCTGTGTGGCAGAAGTGAGCATTCTTTTCTGTATAGCAGGTAATGATCCAATAATGAAAGACATCTCATCAAGAAAACCCAGTTCCAATGATTTATCAAACTCATCAAGTATCAATGTTTCAATGCTGGCCGTTGTGATATTACCTCTCCTGATATGATCAGCAAGGCGACCGGGTGTGCCGATCAGCAGGGCAGGAGCCTGCTTCAGGTTATTCTCTTCTGTTTCCCGTAAGTGACCGCCATAGCAGCAGGTTACTTTAAAATGGGTACCCATGCTTTTGAATACCGATTCGATTTGCAGGGCCAGCTCCCGGGAGGGTACAATGATAATAGCCTGTGTTTTTGTATTGGCAGGATTCAACGTGCTGATTAGTGGCAACAGGAAGGCTAGTGTTTTGCCCGAACCGGTGGCAGACAAGAGGAGCACATTGTTGTGCGCAGCAGCGGCGTTGATAGCAGCCTGCTGCATTTCATTTAGTGATTTAATCTCAAGCTTTGCTAAAATACTGCTGGTGGAAATAGTTGAAGTGGACATGACGCAAAAGTACGGTACTTCCTTTTCCCGGGCAGTTTTACCTGTAGCATGTTGATGGTCACCAGCCCATGATATCAGCCAGCCCTTTAAAGGTGAAAATAACGCCAAGCGTAGTGAGTCCATACATGGCCAGCTTGATGCTCGCACCTGTATCGAAAAGGACGAGGGTAAGCAGGCACCCGGCAATCAATAAGACGACGCCAATGGCACAACAGGTAAAGCCGGTATTCCTTTTTTGGATGAGCCGCAGTGCCTTTAGTTTTTCAATCACATCCTGCATCAGGTTTTCCGGGGCTCCTTTTTCACGAAGTTGCAATGCTATTTCGTCGTAGTTGAGGCCCTGCTTCCGGAGGGATTGGGCAACAGGGAAAAAGTCGTTGTGTTCAACGTGA
>JAEUVP010000047.1 GCA_016786805.1 Chitinophagaceae bacterium
AGTGCCCGCATCATCCGTTGCGGGTTTTGTATTTCCCCACTGGCATAAAAAGCTGGATCCTTTTGCTGCACCTGCTCCTGTAACCATACTAACCCTTTATTGTTATAGTTGCTGACGATCTGTTCCCGGATAGCAGGATCAACAGCCGGTATCATATCCAGTCCTTCACAAAAGGCTTTGATGTATAAACCTGTTCCGCCCACCATGATCACTGTATCATGCTCCTGAAACAACTCTGTTGCCTTTTGTAATGCATACTGCTCAAATCCTGCTGCTGTTATTTCATCCTGGATGGAATGAGAGGCTATAAAATAGTGATGTATTGCTTCCAGTTCCTGCACCGATGGTCTTGCCACTCCAATATTCAGTTCTTTATAACACTGGCGGCTGTCAGCAGAAATAATGGAGGTAGCAAAATGTTTTGCCAGCTGAATGGCCACGGCTGTCTTTCCCACTGCCGTTGGGCCCGCCACAATGATCATTGTTTTTTTTCCTGCTGACATGAAACCTATTTAAAAACCCCGGCACTGGGCCAGGGCTTGTATTGCTATTTTATGCTACATAATTATACTTCTTCTCCTTCGCCTGCCTCCCCGGCTTCTGCACTTTCTTCACCCAGTCCCAGGTCTTCCCCATCTTCATCTTTTTCTGCAAATCCATCACCGACAGCACTCAGGTCATATTTTTCTTCAATATCTGCAAACTTCTCACCCAATAATCCCTTGGTACCATACTGGCTTGGGGCTATACCTTCTGTCCTTATAGTAGAAGGATAAATGGTCTTTGGATTTTCTTCCTTGGAGACATTGATCAGCTCGACCAGGAAACTCCAGTTCTTATTAAAATCATAATGATACACGAACCGCTGGTTGGGAGCTTTGATCTCAGAAGCGATCGTTGTTTCACTCATGATCAGCGGTGGCGCTTTGTACTCTTTATCATATTTTTCCACTGATATCTCCCGGCCTCTCAGCCAATGGTCATTACTACGGTAAAAAGTAGCCTTATGCTTATTATCAAATTCGTAAGCTTTCAGAATTGCCTCATGCAATTCAAAAAACGATTGCGTATGCCTGATCACCACATCACGGTATACACTTTCATCTTCCTCTAAATAGATCCTGAATCTTAAAATTGCCATAGGTCAAAATTAAGGTTTCTTTACTTCCAAACCCATCTCTTTCGCTTTATTGATCATAAAGGAATGGGCGGCTTCATATTCATTGGGAATGAGTCCATCGAGAATGGCATCTTTCAGTGCGTCCTTTATTATACCCACCGGTTTGGAAGGCGGCAGGCCAAAGGTTTCCATGATCATTTCGCCGGTGATGGGTGGCTGCCAGTTACGGATATGGTCACTCTCTTCCACTTCTTTACAACGCTGCCTGACCAGTTGAAAATTTTCCTGGAAACGTTTTACTTTTTGTTTATTCTTGGAGGTGATATCTGCATCACATAAGGTCATCAGTGCTTCCAGGTCTTCCCCGGCATCAAATAATAAACGGCGGATGGCAGAATCGGTGATATTTTCTTTGGTCAGGCTGATTGGCCGCAAATGCAATTCCACCAGCTTTTTTACAAATCGCATTTTTTCATTCTGCGGCAGCTTCAGTTTGGTAAATATTTTCGGCACCATTCTTCCACCCACCACTTCATGCCCGTGAAAGGTCCAGCCATGTCCTTCTTCAAATTTCTTGGTCACCGGCTTGGCAATATCATGCAGGATAGCCGCCCAGCGCAACCAAAGATCATTTGTATGCACAGAAATATTATCCAGCACTTGCAGTGTATGATAAAAGTTATCCTTGTGTCCATGACCATCTTTGTATTCAGCACCGGCCAGTTCCACCATCGGCGGAAAAATAATATGCAGGAGTTTGCTTTTATACAACAGGTCGAAACCAATAGAAGGTTTTGCTGCCAGAACGATCTTATTCAACTCATCCGTTATCCGCTCCTGCGAAATGATACGGATACGTTCTGCATTATCAATAATACCCTGCCAGGTGGTTGCTTCGATCGTAAATCCTAATTGCGTGGCAAAACGGATGGCCCGCATCATCCGTAACGGGTCATCACTGAATGTTTGTGACGGTTCTAATGGGGTGCGAATGATCTTATCTTCCAGGTCCTTTACCCCGTTGAATGGATCGATCAGTTTCCCATGATCCTTTTTATTCAGGCAGATCGCCAGGGCATTGATCGTAAAGTCACGGCGGTTCTGGTCATCTTCCACTGTACCCGGTTGCACTTCGGGTTTTCTCGATTCAGAGCGGTAGCTCTCCCTCCGGGCACCGACAAATTCAATATCAAAATCCCCGGCTACATTGATATGGGCCGTACCGAATGTTTTGAAAAAATTGACATGCGGAACAGGATTGAACTGTTTCGCCACTTCGGTTGCCAGTGCAATACCATCTCCCACACAAACAATATCGGCGTCCTTCGTTTCCCGGTCCAATAATTTATCCCGCACAAAGCCACCGATCAAATAGGTCTCCACACCCAATACATCAGCAGCCTTTGTGATCTTATTCAGTAAAAACAATTCTTTATCGGTGCAATTGATCTCCATAAACAGTGCAAAGATAAACGGATAAGATGAAGGATCAGGGTCTCAGTATTTCCACCCGGCCATTATTCCATTTGATCACCGAAGAAGGTTCAGCGATTGTCGTGTCATCCTGCCGGTAGTCAACGATATAATCAACTCCGTTTTTTATTTCATCACTTATTGCAGTAAATATTTTGGCCGGGGGATGACCGGATATATTGGCGGAGGTGGAAACAAGCGGCTTACGCAATCTTTTTATCAGATGCTTGCAAAACTCCTCTTTACAGATGCGGATAGCAATGCTGCCATCTGCGGCTACCAAATTATCAGCAAAGCCGATGGCGCCTTCGTAAATAACAGTGGTTGGTTTTACTGCCTGGTCCAGGTAATCAAATACCTGCAGGTCAACAGCGGCGACATATTGCATCACTTCTCTTTCATCAGCCACCAATACGATCATGGCTTTTTCATCCGGTCTTTGCTTCAATGCATAAATTTTTGCCACGGCCTGTTCATTCGTGGCATCACAACCGATTCCCCATACCGTATCTGTGGGATATAAAATCAGGCCGCCGCTTTTCAGCACCTGTAAACATTGTTCGATATCTTTTTCAAAATCTACCATAACTCTTTATAAACATTCATGACGGCATCTGCACATTTTTGTTGCGTAAACCGCTGTGCATGCTGCCAGCCTTTTTCTTTTAATGAAGCTGCTAATTCTGTATCTGTATAAATTTTCTGCATACCAGCAGCTATTTCTTCTGCACTGGAAGGATTCACATAATAAGCCCCATCACCGCCGGCCTCCGGTAAACAAGAAACATTGGAAGTGATCACCGGTATTTTACTCCATAAGGCTTCCAGTACCGGGATACCAAATCCTTCAAAAAAAGAAGGATAGATCATGGCTATGGCTGATTGATAGATGGCCGGAAAATCATCCGCTGTTTTAAATGAGCTGATCGATCTTGCAGCGGAGCTGTCTGATAAAAAAATGATCTTATTGTCCAGACCGTTCTGGCTGATATAATCCTTCACCTGTTCTTTATACTTAGTTCCTTCCCCGATCACTACTAATGGAATTGTTAATTCATTACGCAACAGGAAAACAGCTTTGCAGATATTCAGCAGGTTTTTACGTTCAATGATGGAACCAACGTATAAAAAATACTCTTCGGGCAAACCATACGCCTGTTTGATCATCATTTTTTCTGTAGCGGAAACTTCTTTACCAAAAGCTGGATGGCAACTCTGGTAGCAAACCCTGATCTTCTCCGCAGGAGTTTTGTAAAACTCCATAATATCCCGTTTGGTCTGTTCACTGATGGCGATCACCCGGTCGGCATGTGCACAGGCATACCTGAATTTCTTACTGTAAATCTTTACATCGATCGCATTGTACTGTTCCGGGTAACGTTCATGGATCAGGTCGTGTATGGTTACGACTGATTTAATACCGGTTTGCTGAATCCCCAATGGTATCTCGTGGCTGAGCCCATGATACAAACCGATCTTCAGTCGCTGCAGATCTTTTTTAACCCAACTGCTGCGCCAGGCCGAACTGAATAATTGATGGATGAACCCGGAAGGCACTATTTCATGCAGGTTATCCGCTTTGAGTGAAAACCGTTTGGCCGGTTTGGGGTTGAATAAATAATACTGGTGCTCCGGGTGAAATTCCGAAAGCGAACGAATAAGTGTGCGGCTGTAATGCCCCAATCCTGTTCCGTTGTGAAAAGCCCGTTTTGCGTCGAACCCTATATTCATGGCGCAAAGATAGAAGGGAAAGTCGGGAAGAGAGTCCGGAAGACGAAAGCCTGAAAGAGGGAAAGAATGACGCTGAAGTTGAAAGTCGCCCATGTAATCGAACCGGCTAACTTTCGGACTTGCTGACTTCCGCTCTTTCTCTCTATTTTCGCAGCAAATTTTCATCAATGAAAGAACTCGTACTGGAAGCATGGGCCAACCGTGAATTATTAAAAGATAATACCTACAGTGATGCCGTAAGGGCCGTGATCGAAGAAGTAGATAAAGGAAGATTAAGAACAGCCTCCCCTTCAGCCGATGGCTGGTTGGTGAACGAATGGGTAAAACAAGCCATCCTGATGTACTTCGGCATCCAGCAAATGCAGACCTGGGATGTAGCCCCCTTCGAGTTTTATGATAAAATGCTGCTTAAGAAAAACTATAAAGATCTTGGCGTTCGGGCCGTGCCACATGCTGTTGCCCGCTATGGCGCCTACCTTGCCAAAAATGTGGTGCTGATGCCTTCTTATGTGAACATCGGTGCTTATGTAGACGAGGGAACGATGGTCGATACCTGGGCTACGGTGGGCAGTTGTGCACAGATTGGCAAAGGGGTTCACCTGAGTGGCGGTGTGGGAATTGGTGGTGTGCTGGAACCCTTACAAGCCAGCCCGGTGATCATCGAGGATGGTTGTTTTATCGGCAGCCGTTGTATCGTGGTGGAAGGTGTGATCGTTGAAAAAGAGGCGGTCCTGGGTGCCAATGTGGTACTCACCCAATCCACTAAAATTATTGATGTCAGCGGGCCCGAACCTGTTGAAATGAAGGGCCGGGTGCCTGCCCGTAGTGTGGTGATACCGGGTTCATATACCAAGAAATTCCCGGCGGGTGAATATGGTGTGGGCTGCGCCCTGATCATCGGGCAACGCAAGCCCAGTACGGACCTCAAGACATCTCTTAATGATGCACTCAGAGATTTTAATGTTTCTGTTTAGCGAATAAGATCATTTCCTATATTTGCAACCCGCAAGAAAGGATGCCCGGGTGGCGAAATTGGTAGACGCACCGTCTTCAGGTGGCGGCGCCGCGAGGTGTGCTGGTTCGAATCCAGTCCCGGGCAC
>JAEUVP010000063.1 GCA_016786805.1 Chitinophagaceae bacterium
AGTAGAAGGAAAAAGATGGACAGGTTTTGCCAGCAGCGAAGAACAATATGCAGATAATTATGTGGGGCAAAAAATTCAGCCCTTTCGTATTGAAGAGGAAGCCAGGAAAATGCCCAATAGCCGCTTTGAAACCGGTAGCCCGTTTTCTGCCTTTGCTGTTAGAGACGGTAATTTAATTACAGGCCAGCAGCAAAATAGCGGAGCAGCGGCAGCAGAACTGGTCGTTAAAGCATTGGAAGAAGACAGGAAACGGTACCCTGTTTATGTGTTGGTACATGGCGCTTTTGCAGATGAAAGCGCCTGGGGCTTTGTGCGGAATGAACTGGCAAAGAAAGCCAATGTAGTTGTGGTGAACCTGCCAGCACATGGTATAGACCTTAGGGCAGCAAACAAAGTGTCGCTGAAGGATTATGTAAAAACGGTTACTGATGCGGTGAATGCACAACCCGGCAAAGTAATATTGGTCGGGCATAGTATGGCGGGCATTGTTATTTCGCAAGTGGCGGAAAATATTCCTGCCAAAATTGACAAACTGGTTTATGTAAGCGCCTATGTTCCCGCCAACGGGCAATCCATGCTGGAGCTCTCGTATAAAGATGGACAAAGTAAAGTAGGCCCGGCTTTTCAACTGAATGACGACAAAACAGCAGCGACTTTAAAAAAGGAAGAGATACCGGTTGCTATTTGTGACGATTGTCCATCCTATATGAAAGAGGCACTGGTAAAATATCATAAACAAGAACCTGTAAAACCCATGATGGAAAAACTGGTGCTTACACCGGCTAAGTTTGGTAAAGTAGCCAAGTATTATATCCACACGAGCAATGACCTGGCCGTGGGATATGAACTTCAAAAACTAATGGTCAAAACGAATGGTACATTCAAACAAACCTATACTATGAATACTTCACACCTGCCCTTCGTGGTTCAGCCCCGGGATTTTGTAAATATACTGACGGGTATAAAATAGAATGGCCAGGCAAAATTTTCTTTTCCTTTTTATTTTATTGAGCTGGGTAAACATAAAGGCGCAGCTCAATGAAAGTGATACTGCAAAATTGCAGTTACGTGCAGGCCTTACAGGCAATTACCAGCAGGGAAATGTGAATATTCTCACAGTCCGAAGCAGGCTTGATATGAGTTTTTCCCCGGTACCTGCCTGGGTATTTAAAACTCAAAACAGCAGTTTATACCAGGCATTGGGAAACAAAAAAGCAGATAATGATCTTTTCAGCCGGAACTATTTCTATTATAAACCGCAACGAAGGGTGTATCCTTTTGGGATCGTTTATATATCCGGGAACTATCGCCGTAAAATTCAGCGACGACAATTCGGTGGCGCAGGTCTGACCGTACAGGCACTCCACCAACCATTTCATGTAATCAAAGTGGCTGCCAGTGTGGTCAGGGAAAGCACCCGTTTTGAAGGAATGTTCTTTAATTACAGCAGTTATAATGGCAATAATAAAATTAATAACTGGAGAGGCACTTTGTTTATAGCCGGCTGGCATTACCTGTTGCAAAAAAAACTTCGTTTTTATTATGATGCTTATTGGCAACCCGACCTTGGTAATAAAAATAATTACCGCACACAATTTGATATCGGCATAGATGTACCGGTGTGGAAAGGATTATCACTTAATGCCCTTTATTCTTATACACATGAGAACGTCGTGATGGCAGGTATCAGGCAGGATGATAAGCTGCTCAGCTTTGGTCTTGCATATAATTTTAAAAGCAGCACCCTGCCCAAAAATTGAACTTGTTTTTAATTAGATTTGGAATAAATATATACGCTTCATGCACGCCGGTAAAAAGTTCAGCTTAAAAGAAGTGCTTTTCTGGACACGGAAAGATATCTTCTTCTTGTTATTCATTGCTTTTATTCCCACTTTTTGTTATGCCGTATTAGACTTGAAATTCCTGTCGATTCCCTGGCTGCCGATTGCCTTGTTGGGTACTGCGGTGGCTTTTATGGTAGGGTTCAAGAACAATGCTTCCTATGAACGGATGTGGGAAGCCCGGAAAGCATGGGGAGCCATTGTGAATGCAAGCCG
>JAEUVP010000138.1 GCA_016786805.1 Chitinophagaceae bacterium
ATGCTGAGTTCCCAGCCTTCTTCTCTTTTTGCATAGAGCTTGCTGTATGAACAGAAATTGCAACTGAACACACAGACATTGGTGGGCTCGATATGAAAATTGCGGTTGAAATAAGTGGTGTCTCCATGCATTTTTTCCCGGATGCTGTTGGCCAGTGCACCGACAAAACCAAGACTTGCTTTTTCAAATAATAACAATGCATCCTGGTCAGTGATCCGTTGACCGGCTTTTACTTTATCAGCTATAAGTTGAAGATCGGCGGAGGTTTCGGTAGTAGTGATCATAAGTCAGCAACAATTAACTGGGAGCAAAGTTACGACTCCGGGCCAAAAGATTTGAAACAGGAAATTGAGGGTTGCCAGGGCTTCCGGGCTGTATGTTTCAAAACCCTAAAATCCTTATCTTCCCCGTTGATTACAAATTCAAAAACTGCGATATGAATTTAAAGTACAGGCTCACCGGTTTAAGCTTTTTACAATTCTTCGTTTGGGGTATCTGGCTTATTTCTCTCGGAGGCTATATGTTTGCCAATTTTAATAATCCGGTTGACCCGGAATTGGGTTCAAAAGTTGGGAATACCTATGGAACGATGGGTTGGGCTTCTTTGTTCATGCCGGCGCTGATGGGCATCCTGGCGGATAAATATATCAGGGCCGAGATCGTATTGGGCATTTGTCATATCATTGGCGGTGCAGGATTGTATTATGCCAGTACAGTAACCAATGCAGGCGATATGTACTGGGCCATCTTCTTTGTAAGTTGTTTTTATATGCCAACCATCGGGCTAAGTAATACCGTTTCATATTCTTTGTTAAGCAAGAGCAACCTGGATGTACAAAAATCATTTGCGCCTATCCGTGTATGGGGAACCGTTGGTTTCATTGTGGCAGAGTGGGCCGTTGACCTGCTGGGCTGGACACAGAACAACAGCCAGTTCTATTTTGCTGCTGTTGCAGGTGTTTGTACCGGGTTATATTGTTTTACCCTGCCAAGGGTGGAAGTAAGTTCATCAACAGAAAAAAAATCATTTGCCACCCGTCTCGGGCTGGATGCTTTCCAGTTATTCAAAAGCCCGATGATGGCGAAGTTCTTCTTATTTGCGATGTTCCTGGGGGCTGCTTTACAGATCACCAATATGTTTGGTAATCCTTTTCTGGGTGACTTTGGAAAGGTTCCGGAATACGCAGATAGTTTTGCGGTGAAGCACAGCAATATATTGATATCACTTTCGCAGATATCAGAAACCTTATTCATCCTGGCGATCCCTTTCTTCCTGAAACGTTTTGGCATCAAACAGGTGATGCTGATCAGTATGATCGCCTGGGTACTTCGTTTTGGTTTGTTTGGTGTGGGTAACCCTGGTTCAGGATTATCGTTGCTTATTCTTTCGATGATCGTCTACGGAATGGCTTTCGACTTCTTTAATATCTCGGGTTCTTTGTTTGTAGACCGTGAAGCGAAACCCGGCATCCGGGCCAGTGCACAGGGTTTATTCATGTTAATGACCAACGGGCTGGGTGCTATCCTCGGAGGAATTTTTGCCGGCCGGATCGTTGATCATTTTACGGATGCTGCCGGCAGCAAAGACTGGCCTAATATATGGTTCAGTTTTGCCGGGTATGCCCTGGTGATCGCAGTATTGTTCCTGCTGGTGTTTAAGTATAAACATAATCCAAAAGAAATGCAAACAGTGACACATTGATAAAAGACCAGCTTGTCATTGGTACTGAATAAAAAAAACCCATTCGTAAGAATGGGTTTTCAATTTTATAAAAGCAAAGCTTAGATATGCGCTTCAATTTTCTTTACAAAGTTTCCTTTGGGTTGTGCACCCACTAATTTGTCAACCACCTGGCCACCTTTGATGAAAAGGATAGCAGGAATAGATGTAATGCCATAGTTCATAGACACCTGCGGGTTGTTGTCCACGTTCACTTTACCAATATTCACTTTGCCATCATACTCTTTGCTCAGTTCTTCAATAACCGGCCCGATAGCACGGCAGGGTCCGCACCATTCTGCCCAGAAATCCACTACGGTCAGTTTTTCAGAAGCCAGTACATCTGACTGGAAATTGGAATCATTGAATTCTTTTGCCATTGTATTTACTTTTTTTAATTTTTGTTGTTGTTCTTTATTACAAGAAAGGGATTGCAAATTTAAGCCCGTTAAGAATAACATGCAGTGATGGCACAAAGTTGTGTAAAACTTGACAAAATCTGCTGCCTGTTTGCTGACATAACTGCTAAAATGTCTTACTTATCAATTCGTTAACACCTGCACTTCCAGCTCTGGTTTTTGCTGCAGGAACTGGATCATTTCATCGTTCATTTCAAAGCCGCTGTTGGTATTTACTAAGCTGATCTTTAGCTTGTTCCTTGGCTCAGCCACAATAAACCGTAAAGAAGCGGAGCCCGGGAAATTTCGCATATTCTTTTCCACGAATTTGATCATATCCTCGCTGATATCTTTAGGATGAACATGGATATTTACCTGCCGGGTGAGTGTCCTCTTTAAGGTTTCTGCCAGTGATACCTGCTGCACTTTGAATTCATATTCCGCTTTATTGTAACGTTGTTTTAAGAAACCGGTGATATAAACCGTACTTCCCAATTGTAAAAACGGTGATAGTTTCAGGTAGTCTTCGCTGAACAAAGGGAACTCCATTTTGCCGGAATAATCTTCTATCACATAGGTACCGAATTTATTGCCGCTGCGGGCTACCCGGTGTTGTGCATCTGCCACCAAACCAATGATGCGGAACATACGGCCGGGATTCGGTTGCAAGGTTATACTATCCCGGAATTCATTGAAATCAAAAATAGTAGTAGTGTTATAATGATAAATTTCAAAACGATAATTGTCCAGCGGGTGACCACTGAGGAACATACCGGTCACTTCTTTTTCATGGTCTAATTGCGTGGTGAGTGACCAGGGTTCACAGGCAGGTAACCGGGGCGGCGGTATTTCCATACTGATGGGCAGGTCGCCAAACAAGGTATTGGTGGTGGTGGCATTTTGCGTGGAAATGATCTGCCCGTATTTGATGACTCTTTCCAAACCAGTAGCTGTTTCACCTTCGGGCATATTAAAATATTGTGCCCGGTGAAAATCAGTAAACAGGTCAAAGCCGCCTGCATAGGCAAGGCTTTCTAATGTTTTCTTATTGACGGTACGCTGGTTGATGCGTTTGATGAAATTAAATATATCGGTATAAGGACCGCCTTTTTGCCGTTCAGCAATAATACTTTCCACGGCAGCTTCACCCACACCTTTTAATCCACCGAGACCAAAACGGATTTCCCCTTTATCATTCACCGCAAATCCTTTCAGCGATTCATTGATATCAGGCCCGAGTACTTTAATGCCCATCCGCTTACATTCTTCCATGAAGAAAGTGATCTTCTCAATGGCACCGGCGTTGTTCAATACTGCCGACATATACTCTGCCGGGTAATGGGCTTTTAAATAAGCGGTTTGGTACGCCACAAATGCATAACAGGTAGAGTGCGATTTATTGAACGCATATTGGGCGAATGCTTCCCAGTCTGTCCATATTTTTTCTAATCGTTCTGCCGGTAATAATTTATCCGTCGCCCCTTTGATAAATTGTGCTTTCATTTTATCCAGCACCGACTTTTGCTTTTTACCCATTGCTTTCCGCAACACATCCGCATCACCTTTACTGAAACCGGCGAGTTTTTGTGCCAGCAACATGACCTGTTCCTGGTACACGGTGATACCATAGGTTTCTTCCAGGATCTCGGTCATTTCGGGCAGATCGTAGGAGATAGGTTCCCTGCCATGTTTACGGTCAATATAGTTGGGTATATACGCAATAGGTCCGGGGCGATACAAGGCGTTCATCGCAATCAGGTCACCGAATTTATCCGGCTTCAGTTCCCGTAAATATTTTTGCATACCGGGACTTTCAAACTGGAACGTACCAATAGTCGATCCGTGCTGGTAGAGTTCAAATGTTTTTTGATCATCCAGCGGTATGGTTTCGATGTCAATCGTTACACCATGATTCAGTTTGATCAGCTGCAAGGCATTTTTAATAATAGTCAGGGTCTTTAAACCCAAAAAGTCCATCTTGATAACGCCTGCTTCTTCGATCACATTACCTTCTATCTGCGTTACCCATAACGGTGAATCTTTTGCAATGGCCACCGGAATCAGATCAGTAAGATCTCTTGGGGCGATGATGATGCCAGCCGCATGGATACCGGTATTACGAACAGAACCTTCAAGTCGCTCTGCTTCGTGTAATACTTTACTCGCCGGTAAATTTAACTGGTCATAAATTTCCCTGAGTTTCTTTACCGTTTCCAGGTCATCTGCACTAAGCCCATCTTTTTCTTCCAATGATTTTTCACCGTCCTTTGTTTTCATCGGTGCATGCAGTACCCTGCGCAATTCAATGCCCGGACGATCCGGTACCATTTTCGCTAATGCATTGGATTCTGCCAATGGAAGATCCATTACCCTTGCCACGTCTTTGATACTCATCTTGGCGGCCATGGTGCCATAAGTGATGATCTGTGCCACCTGGTTTTTGCCATAT
>JAEUVP010000375.1 GCA_016786805.1 Chitinophagaceae bacterium
TGGTTCTGGTATTCGGATAAAAAGCATGCTGGTAAAAAAGTTTCAGTCCTGCCTGCTTAATGTCCTGGTCAAACTTGTTTTCAGAGAACAAAGTCCCGGAACTAAAATACCGCTCTGTGGAGTTCCAGGAAAAATAATTTAGTTTAACAGCAGCACCGTAGTTATCCTGGTGTTTAAGGTTCACCGGTTTGTATTTGTTGAAACCAATGGATACAAGCCCTGATAATATATAAGGGTCCATTTCATATTTATCAACCACGCCACTTTGTGTTCCGTTCCTGTTATAACCCGAAACGGAAGGGGTAAAACGGATGAATTTTTCAGTACCGGCCAGCCGGTTATTATTAAATGCAAAGAACAGGATATCATTCAGGTTGGAGAAATAGGTGATATCATTTTTACTGATCAATCCTTTTTGTTGCAGGTAGCTGTCAACAGTTTCCAGGATGAACTGGGTTCGTTTCCGGAAATCGAGGATACGGGTATTATTGCCCCTGGTGATACTGCGGCCTAACTGGTTCAGCTCTTCTGCAGATAATGTGTTGGATAAACGACCCGCTTCCTGTAAAGATTGCTGTAACCACAGTGCATTCTGCATATCCGTTATATTTTCCAGCCTTCCCTTTCCAATGCCAACGGGCAGCGCAACCGCATAACTGCTTTGTTTGTTTTTAAGAGCTGGTTGAGACATAGATGAAATTTGCCTGTCCGAATTGATACTGCCTGCTGCATCAATTCCATATTCAATAAAACGCTGGCCGGAAAATCGTTTATTCAGCAGGTTGTATTGTGCTGCTGCAAAGTAGCCCTTGTATTTATTGGTAGTGCTTGTGTTCTCAGACCTGTTGCTGTTAAAGGAAGAAGAGATATTGCCGGATGTTGTTCGTAAAATGTTATCGGTACTCTTTATGGTGTTCATGCCAACAGAAAAACTGCCGGAAGAGGAACTGTTTTTATTATCGCCCGATCCCAATTCCGATTTATTGTAAGAACTGCCTCCATTTACATTTAGGCTAATGGCCCTGTAGTGGTCAATCCGATACTTAAAGTTTTTAAGAACAGAATCCTGCTGGCTGTAAAGTGAAACAGAAGAAATGAAAAGGAACACGAAGAGTATAGTTTTTCTCATAGCGTTTGGTTTGTTGCCCGAAAGTAAAACCACGGATTAAAAAGGGGTGTTAAATGAAAAGAGATTTGTGTTAATTAAAAACAAATCTCTTTTAGCAAATGAAGTAGCATAAAGATCACACTTTCACATAGATCTTTTTCTTATCCATCCAGTAGCAGATGGCCCACATAAAAGTGATGACACAAAGTGCATACAGCAGCGACCCGTTTTCAGGAGCACCGGGAGTATGGATCAATACTTTTTTATACAACCAGTTCCAGGGATTGATATAGGTCATTTCGCCTTTGGCATTCAGGCCATCGGCAATGCGGACCAGGGCCAGCCCTTTGGGTAAAAAGGCACTGAGAGCAAAAACAAACAGGGCGTTTTTGCCAAATACATCAAAGAAACGGGCCAGGCCACCTTTTACATTTTTAAACTCGATCAGGTAGATCATGGTGGCGATCGTGATGATAGCAAGTCCTGTTGTATAAATAGTATACGAACTTGTCCATATCTTTTTATTGATCGGGAATACCATATCCCAGCAAAAACCGGTTACCAGCATGGCAACACCGGCCACAAACAAACCGCTGACCATTTCATGGTTCTTGCCTTTTTTTTGTATATAATCACCCACCACATAACCAAAGATCACCTGCACAATGGCGGAGAGGGTACTCATCAATCCTTCCGGGTCAAAAGGCATCCCTTCTCCCTTATACATATGGGCTACGCCGAGAATAGTTTTATCAACACCAGTACCAAACCAGTTTTTCAAACTATAAGGATCCGAAGGATTGCCAACATAACAAAGTAGCCAGTATAATAATAAGAGAATAAGCCCCACATAAAAAGCCCGTTGTGCTTTCAGGTAATAGGCGATCACCGCAGCAAAGAAGTAACAGACGGCTATCCGTTGCAAAACGCCAAAAATGCGGACGCCGCTGCTGGGGTTATTGGGATCCACCCATTGGCGAAACACTAATGAACCTTCCTGCCACCTTACAAAAGGCCACCAGTTCAGGAACAGCCCGATCAAAAAGATCAGGGCGGTTCTTTTAAGCACTTTTCTCCAGAAAACCCCGTCACCAGCGGCTTCCAGCCGGGGCAGGACAAAGGCCATGGCATTTCCCACGGCAAATAAAAAGAAGGGGAAGACCAGGTCGGTGGGTGTCAATCCATGCCAGGGGGCATGTTCCAGCGGGGCATAAATATGCGACCAGCTACCGGGATTGTTTACTAATATCATCAGGCAAACAGTGGCGCCGCGGAACACATCGAGGGAGTAAAAACGTTGATTCAAGCAGTCGGAGTTTAAAGACTAAAAGTAGCAATTTCAATCCTACAAATATTTGAAAGGGAGTAAATGATCCAACTACGGGGCTTATTTTATAAAACCGGCTATTTATAGCTAAAAAAGGCCTTGTTTACAAGTTAGCATATGATCTGCTTCCTATCGCATAGTAGTTATCAACTTATGGGAATAAATCCTTCAAAATCTGCGCATTTTATTCTCTTGCCACTCCCATTGTTCACCCTATATTTGCAGGCAAATGCGGGACAGCAGCAGCTTTTCCGCGGGTTCATATTCAATGAAAACCGGTCATATACGAAAATTCAAATGTGACTGAGGTGGCGAAGCCGTCTAAAAAATAAGTTCCTTGTCAAAGAAATGGTTAGCGGTCTATACCAGGCCGAGGTGGGAAAAAAAAGTCAATCAGCTTTTGCAAGAAAAGGGAACAGAGAGTTATTGCCCGTTGAATAAGATCAAACGCAAATGGAGTGACCGGGTGAAAGTGATCGAAGAACCGCTGTTCAAATCCTATGTCTTTGTGAAGATCAGTGATGAAGAAAGAACGCAGGTAAGAATGACCACCGGGGTTGTCAATTTTGTATATTGGAATGGCAAACCGGCTGTGATCAAGGAAAAAGAGATCGCCATTATCCGCCGCTTCCTGGATGAATATGAGAACGTGGAGGCCGAGCCAATGGATATTAAAATTAATGAACGGGTCAAAATCACCACCGGCCCGTTAATGGACCAGGAAGGGAAAGTATTGTCGGTCCGCCATAAAACAGCCCAGGTAGCTATCGACAGCCTCGGGTATACGCTGGTCGCTTATATTGACAGAAGTAAATTAACTTCGGCCCGTCCCTGAACCAATTAAACCCTTTTGCAGTCAGCACTGCTATTATTTAAAGAGTCCTTCATGAAAATCTTTCGTTTTCTTTTTTTGGTTGCCCTGCCGGTTTATCTTATCTCTTGCGGAACACAAAAAAAAGTACCAGCTTATTATCTTGATAAGGTGATCAGGGATACGACCATCAACAGTAACCTGAAATTTCCTGAATTAAAGATCCAGAAAAACGACCTTCTTTCTATCAGCGTTTATAGTGCTAGTACCAATTTAACAGCAGATATCCCCTACAATCTTCCGGAAGCTGCTGCCAGCACCGGGTTTTTGGTGGATGCCAATGGTAATATAGAATACCCGCGGCTGGGAACTATACATGCGGAGGGCTTGACCAAACTGGAACTGGCGGATGCGATCAAAAAGAAATTTACCGATCCGGAACCAGACCTGCTAACTAATCCTTCTGTAATCATCCGGTTTTTGAATTATAAAATCACGGTGCTCGGGCAAGTGGGCCGGGAGGGTATGGTAACATTACCCGGTGAACGGGTTACTATCCTGGAAGCCATTGGCCTTGCCGGTGGTATTACTGATTATGGTAAAAAGGATGATGTAAAGATCAGGAGGGAAAGAGATGGGAAAATCGAGATCGGGTCGGTTGATCTTTCATCTGACAGTTTATTTTATTCACCTTATTACAACCTGGTACAGAATGATGTGATCATTGTGCAACCCACGAAGCAAAAAGCTAAAATGACTGACCAGAGCCTGGCCATGCAGCGAATTGGTTTTGCCCTGAGTATCGTCACCACAGCGGCTATTATTTATAATATCTTCAAATAAGGGATTTCAACTTTATATTTTATCCTAATTAAGTAATGCAAGATCAGAATACTACCACTAATGCCAACAGTGAGTTATGGAACCTCAGTGTAAGGGATCTGTTCTATAAGTATGTAAGATTTCTTCCCTGGGTTATCATTTCAGTAGCATTAGCCTTGCTTGTTGCGTATGTGTACCTCCGCTATGCCACGCCGATCTACAGTGTTGGCGGAACCTTGCTGATCAAAAATGAAGCACAGGGGGGGAGAGGAGATAAATTTGATGAACTGTTTGTGAATTCAAGATCACAGAACATCCAGAGCGAGGTAGAGATACTGAAGTCGAAGCCGCTGATGGCAAGGGTGGTTAAAAAACTCAACCTGCAGTTTAACTATTTTGCAAAAGGGAAGATCAAGGACCAGAATATTTATAAAACAGCACCCTTTGTACTTACGCCTCTTCAGTTAGCAGACTCAAGCCGCTCCTTTACCCTTAAAATTAAGTTTGCGGATAACGGAAGCTTCAGGGTCAATGAGGATCCGTTAGTAATCAGGTCGGGCCAGTCATTTCGTAACCAGTATGGTATTTTCACGTTGAACCTCAAGCCTGTCACATTCGGTAAAGAATATTATGTTACCTATCAGCCGACTATTTCAGCAGCGGCGGGCCTGTCGGGTCCCCTGCAGGTTGTTCCAAAATCTGCCGGAACGGGTATCCTGCTAATTTCTCTCCAGACCACCAACTCACAAATGGGGGCGGATGTGATCAATGTATTAATGGATGAATACAGTAACTACACCAAAGAGATCAAGAATATTACTTCTGACCAGATGCTGGAATTCATTGACGGAAGGATTGATTCATTGTCACTGCAGTTAGACAGTGTGCAGCAATTGCTGCTCAACTATATGGAGAAGAACGATATCGTGGATGTGGAGAGTCAATCGTCCGGCTATTTTGAAAAGATCAGGGAATCTGACAAAATGATTGGTGAACAACAGTTACAACTAATGGCAGTGGATGGGATCAGTTCTTACCTGAACAATAAGCAAAATGAATATACCAAAGTGCCTTCTTCCCTGACACTTAATGACGCCACTTTAACTGAGCTGCTCGGGGGGTATAACAAATTGCAAATAGAGCGGGAAGGGTTGCTGAATGCCCAGGTACCGGCTGGTAATCCTGCCATTATTGAAATTGAAAGCCGTATCCGGTTGCTGCGGGAAAAACTATTAGAGAACCTCGATAATATTAAGATCTCTTATACAAGGACTATCAATGAACTTACAAGGAACAGTGCGGGTGCAGAGAGCCAGTTAAAATTATTACCGATCAAGTCAAGGGGTTTTTATGAAATAAAAAGACAGGTGGATGGTAAGCAGGCGCTGTATAATATATTACTTGAAAAAAGAGAGCAAACGGCTATCTCCAAAGCATCCACGATCTCCAATTCACAGGTGGTGGAATATGCCGCACCCACTTCTAATCCTGTAAAACCTAACCGGCGGGCCATACAGATGCTCGCTATCCTGATTGGCCTGGCCATACCTTCCCTTATCATCTTCATGCGGGAAGTACTGAATGATAAAGTGACGACCAGGTTTGACATTGAAAAGATCACCGCTGCACCTATATTGGGAGAACTGGGGCACTCTTATTCGGATAGCACCCTGATCGTTACCAAGACCACCCGAAGTATGGTGGCCGAACAATTCAGGATCATACGGTCCAACCTGCAGTATATACTTAATAAGAATGAAAAACCTGTCATACTGGTTACATCTTCTTTCAGCGGGGAGGGTAAATCATTTGCCAGTACGAACATGGGAGCGGTGATGGCACTGACGGGTAAAAAAACAGTTATTCTTGAGTTTGATATCCGTAAGCCAAAAGTATTATCAGGTCTGGGAATGCCTAAACGTGCCGGTATCACCAATTTCTTAGTTGGGAAAACGGATAACCTGGATGAACTGGTTGTCCAGGTACCTGATCATGATACCCTCTTTGTATTGGCCTGCGGACCTATTCCTCCCAACCCTTCTGAATTATTGCTCGGGGAGCGGCTGAAACTGATGTTCGACCTGTTAAAAGAACAATTTGATGTCATCATCATAGATACAGCACCGGTGGGTATGGTAAGTGATGCGATGACACTTGGTAAGCAGGCTGATTGTACGTTGTATATAGTACGGCAGGGACATACATTCAAGAAGCAGATAACGATGATCGACGAATTCTACCGGGAAAATAAATTACCTAAGGTTTCCATTATCATCAATGATATTAAGATAAAACCAGGCTATGGCTACTATGGCTATGGCCGTTATGGTTATGGTTATGGCTATGGTTACGGTGGTTATTACGAAGAAGAACATCCGCCACAGACTTTCTTTGAACGTTTTTTAGAAAAGCTGGATGTCAGGAAGTGGTTTAAAAAGAAAAAGAAGAAATAAGTATGCGTATTCTGGTTACCGGGGGGGCAGGATTCATTGGTTCTAATCTTGTGGCAGCCCTGCTCAATGATAAAAGAGTAAGTTTTGTTCGTGTATTAGATAACCTGGCCACGGGTTCTTTGCAGAACATTGAAGAATTTACAACAGACCCCCGTTTTGATTTTGTGGAAGGTGACATAAGGGATTATCAAACCTGCCTCCAGGCTTGTGATGGCATTGACCGGATCACTCACCAGGCTGCATTAGGTTCTGTTCCCCGTTCCATCAATGATCCGCTGACAACAAATGGAGTTAATATCACCGGCACCCTGAATATTTTCACTGCCGCCAAGGAAAAAGGAATCAGCAGGGTAGTATATGCCGCCAGTTCTTCCACGTATGGCGATCATCCTGGTTTACCCAAAGTGGAAGATATCATCGGTAAACCACTTTCTCCTTATGCCGTCACCAAGTATGTGAATGAGCTCTATGCACAGGTGTACGGTAATTTATATGGTGTCGGGTTCATCGGGTTACGCTATTTCAACATATTTGGTCCTAAACAAAACCCGAATGGCCCCTATGCTGCAGTAATTCCTCTTTTTGCAGAGGCGTTATTAAATAATAAACCTCCGACTATTAATGGGGATGGCAGTCATAGCCGGGATTTCACTTTTGTTGCCAATGCTGTGCAGGCAAATATCCTTTCTTTATTTACTGAAAACGATAAGGCGGTGAACCAGGTTTATAATATTGCCTGTGGTCACCAAACTTCTTTGCTCCAGTTATTTGACTACCTGAAGAAGGAAGCCGCCAGTACCCTGCAACCCTTATTGGGTCCCGAACGAAAGGGTGATGTAAAACACAGTCTTGCTGATATCTCAAAAGCCCGTCAATTACTGGAATATGACCCCGCTGTCTCGGTAGAAGAAGGATTAGCCAGCACCTTTAACTGGTATAAAAAAAATAAGAAGTAATCATGGCCAAAACAATTATCATCACGGGGGGAGCCGGGTTTATCGGTTCCCATGTGGTAAGACTGTTTGTGAATAAATACCCGGAGTATAAGATCATCAACCTGGATGCGCTGACTTATGCGGGTAACCTGGAAAACCTGCGGGATATTGAAAATGCTCCGAATTATTTTTTTGAGAAAGCAGATATTCTTAATGCAGATCAGTTAGAAAGAATTTTTGTACTGCATAACCCGGATGGCGTAATTCACCTGGCAGCAGAAAGTCATGTGGACAGGTCTATTCACTCGCCGCTTGATTTTGTGTACACGAATGTTATAGGAACTGTGAACCTGTTGAACACAGCGAAACATTTCTGGAAAGATAATTTGGAAGGGAAACGCTTCTATCATGTATCGACTGATGAAGTATATGGTGCACTTGGTGATACAGGTTTCTTTACCGAAGAAACAAAGTACGACCCGCATTCCCCTTATAGCGCATCTAAAGCTTCCAGCGACCATTTTGTAAGGGCCTATCATGACACTTACGGGTTACCGGCCGTGGTATCCAATTGTTCCAATAATTACGGACCCAATCATTTCCCGGAAAAACTGATCCCTTTATTTATCAATAATGTGATCAATAAAAAGCCGTTGCCGGTGTATGGAGATGGTTTATATACCCGTGACTGGCTTTATGTAAAGGACCATGCCAGGGCTATTGATATTATCTTTCACGAAGGCAAAACAGGAGATACCTATAATATCGGCGGATTTAATGAATGGAAGAATATTGACCTCGTTAAGTTGTTGTGCAAACTGATGGATGAACGCCTTGGTAACCCGGCGGGCACCAGCGAACAACTCATTACTTATATTAAAGACAGGCCGGGTCACGACCGCCGTTATGCTATTGATGCCAGCAAGATCAGTAAAGAACTCGGCTGGAAACCATCGGTCACATTTGAAGAAGGGCTTGCACAGACGATCGACTGGTATTTTCAAAATACCGAATGGTTGCACCATGTCACCAGTGGTGAGTACCAGCAATATTATCAAAAACAGTATGATAAGACATCCTGAAAAAAATACTAACTGTTTTTGATGAGCCAACCACCAGCAACTGTTCCGGCAGAAAAAGAAAAGATTTTTTTTCCTAACCTTGACGGGTTACGATTTTTCTCTTTTCTTATCGTATTCTTTGCACATATATTCGCCACCAACTCAGATTCGATCCGCAGCGAAGGCTGGTACCGGCTTTTTAAAGGAAGGTTGTTCAATGATGGTGATATGGGAGTTAGTTTTTTCTTTGTGCTGAGTGGGTTCCTCATCACTTACCTGCTGATCAAAGAAAAACAACTGACGGGAATTGTACATATTTCTTCTTTTTATATCAGGAGAGCATTAAGGATATGGCCGCTGTACTATTTCTGTGTGTTGTTCGGTTTCCTGGCTTTCCCGGCTATCAAGACAGCACTCGGGCAAGCGCCAAATGAAACGGCGGACCCATTACTGTGCTCTTTGTTCCTGAATAATTTTAATGCCGTTTTTAATGGCCCGCCTGATTCTTCCATTTTATCGGTGTTATGGAGTGTGGCGATCGAGGAACAATTTTATTTACTGTGGCCTGTTCTTTTCTTCCTGGTACCGGCGAAAAGCCACAAGTATATTTTTGTGGTGGTCGTTGTGGTGTCGCTGTTGTACCGGTTTGTGTACAGTGACAGGCAGATTGAATTGCTGACCCTCGGGGTTATTTCAGATATGGCCATTGGAGGATTGGGAGCTTATCTCTGTATTGCTAATAAAAAATTCCTGCAAAAGGTTGAACAAATAAGCGGCTGGTTTCACCTGGTTCCTTATGCAGTAGTCGTGATTCTTTTATTTTTCAGGCATGAGATTTTTGTTACACCCGGACTGATCATTTTTAAACGGCTGATCGTTTCCTTTTTCTTTTGCTGGATCATACTGGAGCAGAATTTTTCGAAAAATTCCCTTTTTAAGATATCAAAACTGAAAACGATCAGCACCCTGGGAAAATATACCTACGGGCTTTATTGTTTACATACCATTGCAGTATTGGTCGTAGCTGTCGGGTTGGGGAAGCTGGGATTGAATCATTCTTCCTGGCAACTTTGGCTCTTTGAGTTACCGTTGGCTATGGCCCTCAGTATCGGGTTAAGCTATGTCAGTTATCATTATTTTGAAAAAAGATTCTTAAAACTAAAAGACCAGTTTGCATTTATTGTAAAAGGGTAGGCTGGTTTATTTTACCGGTAAATTTTTTTTATGAAAGGGATCATTCTTGCAGGAGGAAGTGGTACCAGGCTGTACCCGATCACCAAGGCAATTTCCAAGCAGCTAATGCCGATCTATGATAAACCGATGATCTATTACCCGCTGTCCATCCTGATGATGGCCGGCATAAAAGATATCCTGATCATCACAACACCGGAAGACAACCCTCAATTCAAACGATTGCTGGGCGATGGCAGCCAGGTAGGTTGCCGGTTTGAATATGCGATACAGGAAATACCCAACGGGCTGGCACAGGCTTTTGTTATTGGAGAACAATTTATTGGTGCTGATAAAGTGGCATTGATACTGGGTGATAATATATTTTACGGAACGGGGTTAGAACAGCAATTAACAACACTGACCGATGTGGAAGGAGGCTATGTATTTGCTTACCAGGTCAGTGACCCTGAGCGGTATGGTGTGGTAGAGTTTGACAGGAACAGTAAAGCTATTTCTATCGAGGAGAAACCGGCTGCTCCAAAATCCAATTATGCCGT
>JAEUVP010000176.1 GCA_016786805.1 Chitinophagaceae bacterium
ACGGAATCCCAGAAATCAACCAGGACGGGTAAGTGATGAGAAAGATCAATCTTAGCCACATCTGTAAAGATGTAACTAATAGAATCGTCTGCTAACAGTTTTTCGTAAAAGAGGGTTACCAGTATTAACAGGTCTTCCCTGCTTGTAATATCTTTTTTCATTTCTTAATCATTGATGGCTGCATATAATCTTTCTGCATCAGTTTTATTAAAAAGTTGTGTGCCATCGTTCATGGTTGCAGCACTACCACAAGCCACGCCAAAGCGAATAGCCTCCCTTAATGTTTTTCCTTTTTGTAAAGAATAGGTAATACCAGCCACCATGCTGTCGCCGGCACCAACTGTACTTTTCTTTTCAACTGGTGGTGCGTCTACAAAATATCTTTTATCCTCGCTTACCATCCAGGCGCCAAGATGTCCCATTGAAACAACAATTATTTCTGCGAAACCATCTCTGATCGCCTGTTGAGCCGCATCGGGCACTTCCTCTTTATCCAGCCACTCCACATTCAGCATTTTGCATAACTCCCCGATATTGGGTTTGATCATATAAGCATGTTTGCCTTTCAATGCTTGCAAAGCAGGGCCACTGGTATCCACAATACATTTAGCACCGACGGCGGCGGCGTTTTTAACGATCAGACCATAGAAATAATCAGGCAGGCCAGGGGGTAAGCTGCCACTGGCAACTACATAAGTTGGTGCAAACGAACGGATCTGGTCAACCAGTGATTTAATTGTTTCTTCCAATACTTCCTTACCAGGAAATGTAAAACGATATTGATTATTGGTTGAAGTTTCCAAGACGATCCAGTTTTCCCTTGTTTCGAGCTTAGTATCTACTGCGTGGAATAATATATTTTCCTCTTTTAATAAGGAACACAGCATGTTTCCGTTATGACCTCCGGCCGGGAATAAAGCCACAGAGGGAGTTTCTAATTTTTGCAAGGCTTTGCTTACATTAATACCACCACCCCCGGGTTCATTGACAACTTCAGTACAACGCAATTTACTTTCGGGTTTGAATTTCTCTACTCTCGAACTTTTATCTATACAGGGATTTAGTGTGATCGTAAGTATCATAAATTGTTTATTTCTGTTAATACGGACTGTACCCGTTTATTTAATGTTTCATGATCGGTGTAACCTTTGGCAAGCAAATAGAATTTTTGTTCAGCTACCTGCATCAGTACCTGCGGAAAGCTTGTTGCCTGGAGTTGCTTGCATAAAGCAAATTCATACAAGGCTTTTTCTCTATAGGCTTCACTGTTCATTTTGCTATAAAACTCTTCTTCAGGGATAGAATATTTTTCAAGTAAATGCCGGAATGCTTCATTGTCGGTCAGGTCACGGCCTTCAAAATGCAAGCTATATTGAAGATCAGCCGCAAATGCTACCTGTTGATCCGGTAAAAACTCTTTGAAGATACACATGGCAATGGCAGCTTTTTCTGAGTGCGGAAACCAGTCACTTTCACCCGGATTGAAAATGTGCCAGAGATAGTCAGGCCCGAATTTGATACCTGTTATTTCTTCCACCCGTTGATAAGCATCACTGATATAGCGGGCAGTAGCAGCAATAGGACGGGGATTATCTGAGGGAATCATTCCTCCTGACAATACTTCAAATGATATTTTGTCTTTATATTCTTCCGCTATTCGTTTGATCACGGGGCTAAAACCATAGCACCAGCCACAATAGGCGTCATAACAATAATAGATTATAGGTTGCATAAGAGTGCAAACTTAAGAAGATACCAAAAGTAAAATTTATGACTTTGGTAATATTACCGCCGGATAATGATCACCTGCTCTTCACTTCATCAAACTTTTCATCATAGTCTTTCCGGATTGTACCCATTAGCCGGTCCCAGAACAGGAAGTATAGCCCGTAGTTACCCTTAAAATACTGGTGGTGCTGGTTGTGGTTCACAGAGGTGTTGATCCATTTTCCCAACCAGTGTTTACTGAAGCCCTTTGGATAAAGCTCCCAGCCCAGGTGACCATACACATTATAGATGATCATAAATAAAAAGAAGAACAACAGATGAAAGAGGTGAACAGGAATAGTAAATACAAAAACAAGGAATATCCCCGCTTCCACGATTGCTTCCAGCGGATGAAAAGCATAAGCAGCAAAAGGGCTGGGATTAACAGATTTATGATGAATAAGATGAACCCATTTAAATACCCGGGGGTGATGCATCAACCGGTGCATCCAGTAAAAATAGGTGTCATGCAGGAAGGCCATTACCGGGAAAGCAAGAAAAAAATATAGTTTTCCCTGCTGATCAATATCAGTATAGAATTTTGTATGTTTTGATAATTCCGGGCTGCCAAGAACGATTGCTGGGATAAAGGCCATGATGAATATAGTGGCAATGGAGAACCCGATCTCTCTTATATAATCAGTGAGCTTTGGAAACCGCTGCTGGATTTTTTTTGCGCTGATCAATTTCCGGAGCACCACATACCAAAGGAGAAAGGCAATACTGGCAATCAGTAAATAGCGGCTGCCGATTATTTGTACATCCTTAAAATAAAGCGACCAATTCATGTTTGAAGATTAATGTGCTTCGAGCCAGTTATCTCCCTGCCCGCATTCTGCAATAACCGGAACATCATACGGCAAGGGCAATGCGATCTGCATATGCTCAATGATCAGTGGTTTTAATTCTTTTGCTTCTGATTTCAACGCATCAAAAACCAATTCATCGTGCACCTGTAAGATCATCCGGCTTTGCATTTGTTCTTTTTTCATGGCAGCATGCACTTTTTGCATAGCTAATTTGATCATATCAGCCGCAGTGCCCTGGATAGGTGAGTTGATGGCATTTCGTTCCGCAAAACCACGAACCGTAAAATTGGCTGAATTGATATCCTTTAACCAGCGCTTTCTTCCCATTAGTGTTTGCACATATCCATGCTCGCGGGCAAAATTGATCGTATCATCCATATACTTTTGAATGCCGGGAAATTCTTTTTTATAATTATCAATGATCTCTTTAGCTTCTGTTCTTGATATACCAAGGTTATCAGCCAGGCCAAAAGCTCCCTGCCCGTAAATTATACCGAAATTTACACTCTTGGCTTTATAGCGCATTTCTTTCGTCACTTCTGACTCCGGGATATTATACACCCGTGCCGCAGTAGCAGTATGAATATCTGTTCCTTTACGGAAGGCTTCGCACATGTTTGTATCACCACTGATAGCGGCCACAATTCTCAATTCAATTTGAGAATAGTCAGCCGATAATAAAATATGTTTACTGTCCCTTGGAATAAAAGCTTTCCTGATCTCCCTGCCCCTGTCCGTTCTTACCGGTATATTCTGCAGGTTGGGATTATTACTGGCCAGCCTGCCGGTGACGGCCACAGCCTGGCCGTAAGTAGTATGGACTCTTCCTGTTTTTTTATTGATCAGCTCCGGTAATGAATCAACATAGGTTGATTTCAGCTTGGTCAGTTCACGAAATGCTAAAATATCATCTACGATCTGGTGACCTTTAGCTGCAAGTTTCAATAATACATCCTCGCCGGTCTGGTATTGCCCGGTTTTTGTTTTCTTGGCAGAAGGGTCCAGTTTTAGTTTATCAAACAATACTTCGCCGAGTTGTTTTGGAGAAGCCAGGTTAAAACGAACACCAGCCTGTTTATATACACTCTCTTCGGCTTTTTTTGCATCCTTTTCCAGCTCTTTTGAGTAATCACCCAGGAAATCAACATCCACTTTGATCCCTTCATATTCCATATCCACTAATACTTTCACCAATGGATTCTCTACTTCGTTGAAAACTTTCTCCACTTCTCTTTTTTTAAGGAGTGGAGTAAATACATTTTTCAACCGCAGAGTAATGTCAGCATCTTCTGCAGCATATTCTTTGATCTTTTCCAATTCAACATCCCGCATATTACCCTGGGTCTTACCTTTTTTGCCGATCAGTTCTTCAATATGCACCGGCTCATACCCCAGATATTTGGCACTCAGCAGGTCCATACTTCTTTTACCGTCAGGTTCAATCACATAATGTGCAAGCATCGTATCGAAAAGATCACCGGCTATTTCTATTCCATACCATTTTAACAGCAACAGGTCATACTTGGTATTCTGCCCGATCCATATTTTTTTCTTATCCGCAAAGAGTGGGGAAAAATGAGCCAGTATAGCTTTTGTTTGCTCCTGGTCAGCAGGGCAGGGCACATAATAACCTTCACCCGGCACCACTGAGAAACTGAGTCCAACCAGTTCTGCATCGTTAGCATCAATTCCCGTTGTTTCCGTATCAAAGCAGATCTCGGTGTGCTTCTTTAATTCAGCTACTAATTTTTTTATGGCCGAATCACCTTCGACCGCTTCATATTTATGCGGCGTATTAGTAATGTTTTTATCAACCGTTAATCCATCTCTTGTATCATCGCCCTCATCAGTAATAGGTTGATTTTTATTTTCACTTTTAACCGGTTCTACTATGTTGCCAAACAAGTCGGTTTGTACACCCTGGGGTATTTCTTTATCTACCACACCCTTTGAGGGAGTTGATAAAGAAAAATCATCACCAAGTAATCGCTTACCCAATGTTTTGAATTCAAGTTCACCGAACACTTCTTTTAATTTTTCTTTATCCCAGTCTTTCAGTTTAAAATCTTCTTCGTGAAATTCCACCGGTACGTTAGTAATAATGGTGGCTAATTTCTTGGATAAGATCGCTGACTCTTTTCCTTTTCGGACTTTTTCACCTAGGGCGCCTTTAATATTATCTGCATTGGCTAAAGCGTTTTCCAGGGTGCCATATTCTGCTAATAATTTTGCTGCGGTCTTTTCACCCACACCCGGAATACCTGGGATATTATCTACCGCATCACCCATCAACCCAAGAATATCTATGACCTGCGATACTTCTTTGATATTCCATTTAGCACATACTTCTTCGGGTCCCAGTATTTCTGCATCACCACCCTGGTAGCCGGGTTTGTATATTTTTATTTTTTCAGATACCAATTGGCCATAGTCTTTATCTGGCGTAACCATATATACTTCGTAACCTGCTTTTTCGGCTTGCTTACTCAGGGTTCCCACCACATCATCCGCTTCATAACCATCCAGTTCAACTACCGGGATATTAAACCCGCGGATGATAGCTTTTATATCAGGGATGGCAGCCAGTATATCTTCGGGAGCTTCCTGCCGGTTGGCCTTGTAATCTTCAAAATCCGTATGACGTTCGGTAGGGGCGGCGGTGTCAAAGCAAACCGCCATATGGGAAGGGTTTTGATTTTTGATCAGGTCCACCAGTGCATTGGTAAAACCAAACTGGGCGTTGGTGTTTTTGCCTTTTGAAGTAAGGCGGGGGTTTCTTATTAATGCATAATATGCACGAAACACCAGCGCAAAAGCGTCGAGGAGGAAAACTTTTTTTGCCATGCTGCTAAGTTAATGTTTTCAGCAGCTATGACGGGTACAAAGCACAAATACCCCGCCGGGAACGGCGGGGTGTATTGTATAAACTAACTGCTTTGCTTAAGAGACTTATGTAGAGAAAAAAACTTAATTCACCGTGTTGTCTTCCTCATTCTTGATAGCAGGCTGTGCTGAAATGGTATTCTTATTCAGGTATTCTGAAGGATTTTCCACCAGTACAGTACCACTGAAAGCAGCAACATTACGTTGAGCTCCAGGGTCAGATACGGCCACTTTATCTTTGTGAATGAAATTCAGGTATAAAGCGAAGAACAGGAGGTTGAAGGCAAAAAAGTTTACGATTTTGCGGACACGTCTTTTCATAAATATTGGATTTATTCGGTTTTTACAATTATTGGATTATTCGGTTTCTCTACGGCTAAGATAGACCCCCGTAATACGATGTGCAAGAATTGGATGATGGTATTTGTTAAAATAGAGAAGAATTACTTTAAGGCCTTTCGTAAAACTACGAGTCGTTATTTTTTCATCTCTTCCAGTTTTTTCTGCAGGGAAAACATCTCATCACGAAGGCGGGCTGCTTCCATAAAGTCAAGATCCCGTGCAGCTTTTTCCATTTCCTTTTTAATTTTTTGAATAGCTTTTTCTGCCTGTGGTATTGTTTTATACTCTGTTTGCTCTTCAGCTGCAATGGTAACAAGATCTTCATCGGGTGCAATAGCATAAGGATTGGCGGGGTCATACCCTTTTATATCCAATACCGAAGTTTGTGCAAATACCTGCTCCTTACTTTTCTTTACGGTTCTGGGGGTGATATTGTGTTCTATATTATAAGCGACCTGCTTTTCACGCCGACGGTTTGTTTCATCTATTGTTTTCTGCATACTATCCGTCATCTTATCTGCATAGAAAATAACAAAGCCGTCTACATTCCTGGCTGCCCGGCCTGCAGTCTGTGTCAGCGATTTTTCATTCCGCAAGAAACCTTCTTTATCTGCGTCCAATATGGCTACTAATGAAACTTCCGGCAGGTCCAATCCTTCCCGCAACAGGTTTACTCCTACCAATACGTCAATAGTACCTAGTCTTAATTCCCGGAGAATTTCCACCCGTTCCAATGTATCTACCTCGCTATGGATATATTTTGATTTGATATTAATACGGTGAAGGTATTTGTCCATCTCTTCAGCCATCCTCTTTGTCAAAGTAGTGACCAGCACCCTGTCACCTTTCTTCACAGTTTTATCAATCTCATCCAGCAAATCATCGATCTGGTTTACACTGGGCCGGATCTGTATAGGAGGATCAAGCAGCCCTGTTGGACGAACGACCTGCTCCACGACCACCCCGCCGGTTTTTTCTAGCTCAAAATCATCCGGCGTAGCAGAAACAAAAATGGTTTGGTTTAATAAGGAATCAAATTCATGAAAATTAAGCGGACGATTATCTAAGGCAGAGGGTAAACGGAAGCCATAGTCAACAAGTATCAATTTCCGGCTCCTGTCACCACCATACATCCCACTTACCTGGGGAATGGTCTGGTGGCTTTCATCGATGACCATCAGGAAATCTTTAGGAAAGTAGTCCAGTAAACAGAATGGTCGGGTACCTGGTCTTCTGCGGTCAAAAAACCGGGAGTAGTTTTCAATACCGCTGCAATAACCCAGTTCTTTGATCATTTCAAGGTCATATTCCACTCTTTCTTTCAGCCGTTGTGCTTCGATAAATTTACCGGTATTCTTAAAATATTCTACCTGTGCTGTCATTTCATCCTGTATCTCATAGATCACCTGCTGCATGATGTCCTTGGGAGCTACATACAAGTTAGCCGGAAAAATGGCGGCATTTTCCATTTTCCCGATTCTTTTCCCCGTAATGACTTCTATACTTTCAATTTCTTCGATCTCATCCCCAAAGAAGGTAATTCTGTATCCATAATCAACATAAGGAAGGTTGATATCAACGGTATCTCCTTTTACCCGGAAAGTTCCCCGGTTAAATTCCAGCGTTGTCCGGTTATAAAGTGAATTGACCAATGAGTGCAGGAAGCCCTGTCTTGAAATTTGCTGACCTTTATTAATGCGGATGATCCCGTTTTCATAATCGGTCGGATTTCCCATACCATATATACAACTGACAGAAGCGACCACAATGATATCCCTGCGACCACTTAGTAAACTGGAAGTGGCTCTTAACCTTAATTTATCCAGCTCATCATTAATACTGAGATCTTTTTCAATATATACATCACTAACCGGCATATAGGCTTCCGGCTGGTAATAATCATAGTAGGATACAAAATACTCAACCGCATTTTCAGGAAAGAACTGCCGGAATTCACCATATAACTGAGCTACCAGCGTTTTATTATGTGTCAGGACTAATGTGGGCCGTTGGGTATTCTGGATGACATTGGCAATAGTAAAAGTCTTACCACTACCTGTTACACCCAGCAGTGTCTGGTATTTTTCACCTTGCATCACACCTTCTGTCAACTGGTGAATAGCGCCTGGCTGATCGCCGGCCGGGGGAAATGGAGCATAGAGTTTAAAAGACATTAGTCAAAGTTAAAGCGAATGAAGCCTATTTAGTGAAGGGGTAGGAGGAAAAACGGGACCAGATCAAGATAACTAAACTCATACCGGTCATCATTTTGATATAGTAACTTGCCCGGGTAACAATTTATATTTACAATAAACAGCCAGACATGAGAAATACTAGGCTAATCCTTTTGCTGTTGCTTTTCTGTAGTACCGGGATAAAGGGGATTGCTCAAAAAAGAGATTCGGTGCTTGCGGTATTAGCTGCACAGTTTCCTGCTGAAAAGATATTTATTCACTATGATAAGGAAAATTATATCGCCGGGGAGACCATGTGGTTTAAAGCCTATTTTTCGAGTAATGGTTTGCCAAGCGGAATAAGTTCGAATTTCTATATCCGTTTGGTTGATGATAAAGGCCATACAATTGCTGAAAAGAAATACCCGGTAACGGGAGCAGCGGCAAAAGGAAATATTGATTTGCCTGACTCCCTGCCACAGGGTAATTACTATTTTATTGCAACCACTGCCGGTATGCTGACGTATGGGAGTGATTTTATTTACCGGAAGAATATTTACATATATAACCCCTTTGCTGGAAGGAAAATCACTCCAACTCCGCAGAATATTAAAGTACAGTTCTTCCCGGAAAGCGGAAATCTTGTGGACGGCTTGCTGACCGTTGTAGCCTTTAAAGCAACGGATGCGGGAGGCAATCCTGTTGAAGTTAACGGGGTGATCCGGAATGAAGAAGGAACAACAATAGCTTCTTTTAAATCATATCATGATGGTATAGGCCGGGTTCAGTTCAAACCTCAGCTTTCAAAAAAATACAAAGCAGAAATAGATTACAATGGTAATATTCATTCTTTTAACTTGCCAGAAGTGATAAGTTCGGGGATCAACTTAAAAATCCAGGACGAACCGGGTGGTATAGCTTTTACAGTATCAAGAAGTGTAAAAGACAAATCAGATTTTGAGAATATTACATTGGTCGGCGTAATGAATAACCAGGTCGTTAATGAAACCGACATTGAGTTTGACAATTATATGTCAGTAAAAGGACATATATTAACAGATAGCCTGCCGTCAGGCATACTTCATTTTACGGTCTTCAATAAAGACGGAATTCCTTTAGCTGAACGTCTTTCTTTTGTTAATAACAGGGAGTATATATCTGCGGGAAATATCAATACAGTAAAGCATGACAGTGCTAAGAGAGCAATGAATTCTTTTGATATTGATTTCCCCGCCTCTATACAAAGAAGCCTTTCCGTTGCCGTCACTGATGCATCTTCAGGCGGCAGCGGAGACAAAGAAAATATCTGGTCAGCGTTTTTATTATCCGGCGATTTGAAGGGATATATTCATAACCCCGCATGGTATTTTGAAACAACCGGCGATACAGCGGCACTTGCTATGGATAACCTGATGCTGACACATGGCTGGGTGCGATTCAATTGGAAAGAATTACTGACTGGAAATTTGAAAGTAAAAAAAGCAAACGAACCATACTTGCTGTCAGTTGCCGGGGTTGTAAATGACGAACAGGATAAACAACATGCAGCAGGGGGCAAATTGAATATTTACCAGGAAAATGAGGACTCTACTTCCCAGAGTTATGAAGTACCAGTGGCACAGGATGGCAGGTTTGTAATTGATTCGGCATCCTTTAATGGTAAAGCCAATTTCTTTTATGTGTATTCTAATCCGCAAGGAAAACTAAAACCGGTAAAAATTCATATTGATCCGATCACCCGGGAGATTTCTTTATCTGATGATCCAGCGCTTTTTCATTTTTATCCTGACAATTTAAGTAAAGCAGTAAAAGAGCAGTATGAGTGGATGAAAAATAGGGAAAAAATTAAGGAACTTGCCAATGTTACAGTTGAGTCTAAAACAGCGAAGAAGCCTTTTGATGTGGTAAATGAAAAATACACGACCGGGGTTTTCAGGGCACCTGGAAAAATAAACCTTGATAATATTAATCTACCTGCGAACGACAAATCCTTAAATGTTATGGATTGGATCCGGAATAGCATTACACATGTGGAGTTACAAGGAAACAAGTTTGTAAGCAGGAAGAATTTTAGTCTCGGAACAGGGCAAAAATGGGCAGTCGGAGTTTTCATTGATGAGGCACCGGTTGATGCAAGCCAGCTGAGAACATTGAGAGTTGATGAAATTGCGCTGGTGAAATATTACGAGGCTGGTTTTGTTGGCGTAGGCAGCGGTTCACCTGGCGGGGCTATTGCTGTTTATACAAAGAAAAAAGACAATAACCAGCAAGCGGATAAGCTGGAATATTTTACCAGCACTGGATATTCAATTGTAAAAGAGTTTTATAATCCCGACTATTCCAATAATGAGAATAATTCACAATTAACTGACCGGCGGAGAACACTTTACTGGAACCCGGATATTTATACTGATTCAGAAACCAAAACAGTCAATATCAAATTTTACAATAGCGATGTAAGTACGAAGTTCAGGGTAATAATAGAAGGATTTGATGTAAATGGTAAACTAGTACATATAGAAAAGATACTGGGAGAGTAAATTATTTTTTCAATTTCCTGTTTGAATATGCCGAATAATCGGGTAGTATAGCATCATAGTCTTCATGCATCAACGGGGAAGTAAACATAAAATCAGCCGTAGCCCTGTTACAGGCGACAGGGATATTATAAGTAGCAGCAAGACGTAATAATGCTTTCACATCCGGGTCATGCGGCTGGGCTTCCATCGGATCCCAGAAAAAAATAAGCACATCAATATTCCCTTCGGCGATCTGGGCACCTATCTGCTGGTCTCCTCCCAGTGGACCACTCAGAAATTTGGTTACTGATTGATTGAGTGCATTTTCCAATAACATACCCGTAGTACCGGTGGCAAACAAGCGATGCTTGTTCAGGACTTTTTTATTATAGATTGCCCAATCAATCAGGTCATCCTTCTTATTATCATGGGCTACTAAGGCAATTTTTTTCCGGCTTTCCAGTTTTCTTATACTCATGATCCGAAGGTATAGCAAAATAAAAAAGCCTCACCGGGAGGTAAGGCTCTTTATTTTATATAAACTAAACTATTACTTTAGTTCTGCTGATACAGTGATCTTAGGCTCTTTGGCAACCTTACCAGCATCGATAGGAACACCGGTGATCCCGTAATCAGCCAGCTTAATAGAAAAAGCTGCTGTTGTGCTTAATGTTCCGCCGGTTACCACAATAGTAGCTTCGGTACTAACAGGTTTTGTTACATCTTTTATAGTAAGGTCACCAGTAACCTGTACTGTGTAAGAACCATCTTTAGCAAAATTTACTTTAGAAAGGTCAGCGATCTTTCCTTTGAATGTGAATTTAGGAAAGGCATCGGAGTTCAGCCATTTGTCACCATTAAAATGGTCTTGTATCATTGGGTTGGAGAATGCAAAGTTCTTAACTGTAGCTTCAAAAGCAACAGTTCCGCCTTTAGTATCAACTGCAGCCGTCACTGTCTTATTTTCAGCTTTCGGTAATGCATCAATAGCAGTACTGGCATCAAAATTTACAGTTGCGGATGTAGTTGTTTTTTTCTGTGCGAACAGGCTGCCGGTAAGGGTCACGAAAGAAAGAAATAGAATTGTTTTTTTCATTTGGTTATTTTTTGGGGTGATAAGTTGTTTTATTATTTGTTTAAAGCACTTCTTTTAAAATCAATCTTTATTACTTCAAGAATTCCATCAAGACTTCCACCGCTACAACTTCCTTTAATGGATACTTTGTCGCCGATCTTAAGGCTTTTGGCCTCTTCAACGTGCTGGTCCTGGAAAGCGAAAATTGCGAAATTGCCGGACGTGGTATCTGTCATTTTCACATTAACAGTTGCTGTATCGGGTGATTCTAAATCAGAAACCATACCATTAACAGTTATAATTTTTTCACGATATTTTAAGTTGGCAAGACTATCATTTTGCTGAAATTCACGGATGAAATCAATAACCTCCACGGTAAAAGCAGGTTTCCTGTCTTTGGTATCAGAGAAAGTATCAGTGGCTATATACCAATAGATACCTGCTCCTACAAGGACAAGGGCTAAACCTCCGAGTAGTATTCTTTTCAGCAAGGGGCTCTTTTTGTTTGTTTGAGTTGACATATAGTATGTGGTAAAACCAATCTTCTTTTAGTTGGTTCAGAAGCGCAGCACAAATATACAATGTTTAAACATTGATTTAATATTTTACAGTGAAATATTTGTGAAGAAAATGAAACGTCCCGCCGGAGGCGGGACGTTGTTACTTACTAACCCATTGTAAAGCAACAAATAAAATGATTATTAAGCAGTTTGCATTTCTTTGATCTTTTCCCTGATCTTCCCTTCAATTTCTTTGGCCAGCTCGGGATTATCCACCAGTAGTTGCTTCACGGCATCACGACCCTGGCCCAGCTTATCATTATTATAGCTGTACCAGCTTCCGCTTTTTTGAACGATTCCCAATTCGGTTCCCATATCAATGATCTCTCCATTCTTGGAAATACCTTCCCCGAAAATGATATCAAACTCAGCAGCCCTAAAAGGCGGGGCCACTTTATTTTTAACCACTTTCACTTTTACCCTGTTACCAATTGCCTCATCGCCATCCTTGATCTGGGTGGAACGACGGATATCTAACCGGACAGAAGCATAAAATTTCAGCGCATTACCACCGGTAGTCACTTCGGGGTTACCAAACATGACACCAATCTTTTCTCTCAGCTGGTTAATGAATATGCAGATCGTATTTGTTTTGGAAATAGTTGCCGTTAGTTTTCGCAGAGCCTGGCTCATTAACCTGGCATGCAAGCCCATTTTGCTGTCTCCCATTTCACCTTCCAGCTCACCTTTGGGAACAAGGGCAGCCACCGAGTCAATCACCACCACATCCAGGGCACCAGAGAGGATCAGGCGGTCGGCTATTTCCAGTGCCTGTTCACCATAATCAGGCTGCGATATCAAAAGATTGTCAACATCAACACCAAGTTTCTGCGCATAGCTGCTGTCGAAAGCATGCTCCGCATCAATGATTGCACACATACCACCTTTCTTCTGTGCTTCGGCAATAACATGGGTGGCTACAGTTGTTTTACCAGACGATTCAGGCCCGTAGATCTCAATGACTCTTCCTTTTGGCAGTCCGCCAATACCAAGTGCCACATCAAGCCCTATAGAGCCGGTTGAAATGACTTCCTGTACATCGCCGGATTTCTCATTCATCAGCATCACACTTCCTTTACCAAAATCCTTTTCGATCTTGTCCATGGTAAGCTTTAACGCTTTCATTTTTTCGTTGTTCGTTGACATATCGGTAGTTTTTTCTGATTTAGCCATTGCCAAAATTAGGTTTTACAGGTGGCCCGCCCCAAAATTTTGACGGGAGAACGAAACTAAATCATTTAGCAAATAAAAACTAATATTTTTTGGATTTTTTTTTCTCAGGACACCCAATTAGCGATGAGTTGTGACACGATCCCCACCAGCAGGCCGGTATAAACCTCTTTTTGGGAATGATCAGAAACAACAAACCGAGCTGTGCAAACAAGACCGGTCAAAATGAGTGCAACTGAAATATACATACCATACCCATCAGGGTGAGACAAACCGAGCAGCATGATAAAAGCGACCATTACTCCCATGGAAATAGCATGCATACTTACTTTCATGGTGATATTAGCTAACAATCCAATACTGGCAGCGATCCATATTGCCATTGAAAGCATTACAATCTCCCTGGAAAATTCAGGCTGGTTACGTAACACATTCCACATCCACCAATAATAGATACCACAGGCGATATAAGGAATGACCCTTTCCTTCTGTGTTCTCAGGTAAATACTTTGTAAAAAACCTAGAGCTTTCGCCAGTAATATTGTGACCAGCGGGAAAAAACTGTACATGATAAAGAACCGGAATACAGTAATGATCTTTTCCGCAGGTGTAAAGCTGGCAAAAAGATGGGGTTGAATAGTTACCAGGAACCAGGCAATATATACAGGTATGAATAATGGATGAAAAATATAAGAAATGATAGTTGCACCTATACGTACAGGCACCGGTTGTTCAGGAAAACCGGGTTCCCTTGTTTCCAGCAACTGGTTCTGACCATCCACGACTAACCTTGTGCTCATATCTGTGTGTTGATTTATGCAAAGTAAAGGAATCTCTAAAAAGGGTGCGGTTTTTGTATATTTAGCGAGCTTAAAATCTTTCCTTAGAAAACGAACCAACCCATTGCTTATCAAAAATGAACTGCATGAAGAAACTATTACTGGCTTTTCTTCTTTTACTCTGCCTTCAGCAAGGATTTTCTCAAAAATCCAATAAACCCAAAATTCAGGCCTTATACAATGCCATTAAAGCGGCAGGCATCCAGGAAGCTGATTTTGTGATTGCCCAAAGTATCCAGGAAACAGGCTGGCTCAGTTGTAAGAATTGCTGCTTGCGCTATCACAACCTATTTGGTTTTTATATTAAAGGAAATAAATGCCTGAAATTCACTTCTGATTCTGCCTGCATCGCTTATTATAAAAAATGGCAGGATAAGCGATACCCGAAATGGAGAGCCAAACACCCCAAAGGAACCTACTATGACTTCCTGAAGCATGTGAAATATGCCACCGGGGATAAATACAATAATGAACTAAGACCCAAAGTGGCCTGGGTAAGAAAGAATCTTGAACTCTGATCTATTTTTTCAATCCTTTGATCTTGTCAATGTGAAAGGGAGTATGTGCTGCAAAAATGTTATTGATGAATAACAGGTCGGTGATGCCCTCATATTTTAATAATTCCACCAGGTTGCCGGTATAATACCGCTGATCCACCACCACTACTTTTTCAAAGTTATTGATGAGGAAAGGCGCAAAGGCATTTCCATATGATTCTTTTATTATCAGGATCTTTCTGCCATTCTTGTACTGTGTTTCCATTTTCACAAGCGGGAGATCTCCCTGCAGGAATACGGAATAGCTATTGGACCCACTGGCACCTTCCCCATACATTTTTGATTTGGTCCATACGCCTAGTTTAGCCGTGTTGCCGATATAAAAGTTCACAGAATCCCTGAATTTATAGTACCGGACAGAATCAGGATTGCTTTTTAGTTTCGGATCTCTTGTTAGCCGGTACAATGAACCGAGGAATGTTTGCTTTACTTTGGAAGGAACAGTGTCCAGCGAAACAGCAGTCATACCCGCTGTTTCACAAAAGGCACGATAAGCATAATAGGCGCCAAGGCTTGTCCAGTGGTGATCGGTATTGAAATAAATATATTCTTCCCGGTGGTTCCTTAGTTCATCAATAGCCCAAACTTTTTTGATATTCGAATCAAGGTGATTATATATATTTTCAATAGCAGGACGATTCGGTTTTTGTAATTTTTTATATTTCTCCGTAAGTTCAAATTCCAGTGCCACGGGAATGACCAGGTTATATACCTGCAGGCCTGGTAAGTTTAACCGGTTATACGAGTTGATCACATTCGCATACGATTTACCCATCGCTTCGCCACCACCAAACATTTCAAAAGCACGGTTCTTGAAAACAAAGACCCTTTTTTTCACTTCCCCGGTGGCACCATCATCAGGCAGAGGACCATTGTTTACTTTTTTCGTTGTATCACCCGGGTTCTCGTTGGCTTCAGCATTATTAGCAGGATTATAAATAGTAATGTCACTGGATTCATACCCGAATATATTCCTGAAAGAACCCGAGAAACTGATCCATTTATCCCTGAAGGGAAAATTATCCGAATAATACTCATCTATTTTCCTGAAATAATCACCACTCCACAAGGCACTGTCTGAATAAACAGGAAAGCCGGCCAGTTTCCGGTTCTCCATTTCAGATACCGTTCCTTTTTTCATGGCCAATAAAGCAACCCCGCCCAGCACTAACACTGCGCAGAAAATGATGACATTGACCCGGTGAATTCTTTTATTTACAGCTTCGCTCATATCCTGACTTCATATTGTTTATTGCTCAAAACCTGAAATAGATAAACGGGTTATAACTTTTGCCCACCAGCTGGGCCACACAAACGATTAATAATACCATATTAAATCCAATCGTGACGGTATCATACCAGGTAATACGGTTGGTTTTTTTCTCCACCCATTTTTTTACGGAATGGTAAACCGGCATGCAAAGAACGATCGCCAGCAGTAACCAGAACAGGTGCTCTGTAAGTGTATTCATCACTTCCATATTACCATTAGGCCCCGCTCTGAATGAAAATAATTTCCCTACATAGGCGATCAGTATTTTGGTATCTGTGAAATAAAAGATCACCCATCCGGGAATAATAACCGCTAATGCATAAACATGCGAAAAGAATGCCGGTAATTTTTCCAATGCTTTTAACAGGAATGCCCTTTCCAGTGAAATGAATAGAAAGAAGTATAAGCCCCAGAAAATGAAATTCCAGCTGGGACCATGCCACATACCGGTAAGGAACCAGACGATAAATAAGTTGAGATAGACCCTCTTTTTATTCCCGCCTAAAGGGATATACACATAGTCCCTGAAAATACTGCCCAGCGATATATGCCAGCGTCGCCAGAATTCACCAATTGACCTGGAGATATAAGGATAATCAAAGTTCTCCCGGAAATGAAAACCAAACATCCTGCCCAGCCCGATGGCCATATCAGAATAACCGGAGAAATCAAAGTAGATCTGGATCGCAAACATGACAAGACCTACCCAGGCTTCAAGGCTGGAAAGATTAGCCAGTTCTAACATGCTTAAAGGGTGCTGGTTATCACCCATATATTTTCGCACCAGCTCCGCAGCTACATTGGCGATGACCACTTTTTTAAACAGACCGATACAAAAACGGGATACACCTAAACTGAAATCAGTAAGATTCTCTTTTCTTCCGTAAATCTCTTTTTCTACATGGGCATAACGGATAATGGGCCCGGCTACTAAGGAGGAGAAGAGGGATACATACATTAAAAAATCAGGAAAATTCCGTTGCGCTTTTATATCTCCGCGATACACATCCACCACGTAAGAAATAGTATGAAAGGTATAGAAAGAAATACCCAGTGGCAGTGCATACCCGGTGGCAGTAAAAGAAGTCCCCAAAACTGCATTTAGCTGGTCCACCAAAAATTTATCATATTTAAAAAGAGCCAGCAAGGCGAGGTTAAAGCAGACTGTAAATGTTACCCCGATCTTTGCCCATTTGGTACCCCGGTGTTTATCAATAAAAATAGAATTGCCCCAGTCTATAAAGGACGAAAGGATTAGCAAAAAAATCCACCTGGGCTCACCCCAGCCATAAAAGGCGAGTGAAAAAATGATAAGCACCCAGTTTCGCCATTTTGGATTTTTGCTGCTGTAATACAGCATAAGGCATAGCGGCAGGAAAAGGAAGAGAAAAACCAGGCTTGCGAATACCATAGGAATGGGTGGGGGAATATTTAGCTGCGTAAAATACTAATTTGCTGCAATGTTTTATAATGCATAGAAACAAAAAAGTAGGAATAACTGCAATACCCTCAGAGCGGTATTTGGGAAAATATAAATTAGGAGAAGGTGATTATTATTTGTTAAAGCTCTTTACGCAGCCTTGCCACAGGAATATTGAGTTGCTCCCTGTATTTAGCCACGGTACGGCGGGCAATATTGTAGCCTTTTTCCTGTAAGAGTTCTGTCAGGCGTTCATCGCTCAGTGGTCTTTTCTTGCTTTCACCTTCTATCAGGTCACTGAGGATCTTTTTTACTTCCCGGGTAGATACTTCCTCACCACTATCAGTGGTGAGTGATTCACTGAAGAAAAATTTAAGACGGTAGGTTCCAAATTCTGTTTGCACAAACTTACTGTTGGCCACCCGGCTCACGGTAGAAATATCGAGATTGGTTTTTTCAGCAATATCTTTTAAGATCATCGGGCGGAGGTTCGTTTCATCACCCGTCAAAAAGAACTCGTACTGGTGCTCCATGATGGCATTCATCGTACTCAACAACGTGTGCTGCCGTTGTTTGATGGCATCAATGAACCATTTGGCAGCATCTATCTTTTGCTTGATGAAGAGAACAGCTTCTTTCTGACGTTTATCTTTCTTGGCACCCCGGTCATATTCTTTCAGCATATCCCGGTAGCCCTCACTGATACGCAGTTCCGGTGCATTCCGGCTGTTTAGCGTCAGCTCCAGTTTGCCGGCATTATTGAATATGAAAAAGTCGGGCACTACATAACTCTCCGCCTTGCTCATTTCTCCCAAATTGCCACCGGGCTTGGGATTCAGCCGGATGATCTGCTGCATCACCTCTTTCAGCTGGTCTTCATCCAAACCGAGGCCACGCTGAATTTTCTCGTAATGCTTTTTGGTAAATTCATCGAAGTAGCGGGAAATAGCTTTGATAGCTGTATCCACCTGTTTGCCTTCATCTTTTAAACGTTGTAATTGGAGGAGCAGGCATTCCTGCAGGTCTCTTGCAGCCACGCCGGGGGGGTCGAAGCGCTGTATCATTTTGATGACAGCTTCCACTTCTTCCTCGGTGGCACTGATATTCTGGCGAAAAGCCAGGTCATCTACAATAGCTGTCGTTTCCCTGCGCAGGTAACCATCTTCATCAATACTGCCTACTATTTGTTCTGCGATCTTTTGTTCCTTTTCATCCAGTTTCAGCAGGCCCAGTTGGTCCAGCAGCAGTTCATAAAAACTCGTCTCTGTTTTAAAAGGGAGTTGCTTCTTATCGTCTTCCTCAGGGTAATTATCATCCCGGAGCTTGTAATCAGCCACATCATCATCTCCTTCCGACACATATTCGCTGACGTCAATATTGTCATACTCATCCTCGCTTCCGTCTTTGTCTTCATATTCTTCCTCGCCGGGCTCCGAAAATTCATCTTTCAGTTCATCTGCATTTTCATCATGACTCTCATCATCCAGCTCCAGGGCCGG
>JAEUVP010000186.1 GCA_016786805.1 Chitinophagaceae bacterium
CACTCATTTGTTTGCAGGGGCCACACCAGGTGGTGAATGCATCTACAAAGATTAATTTGTTTTCTGTTTTGGCTTTGGCCAGTAACTGGCTCCATGATAAATTTTGAAATTGAATACCTGAATTATTTTGGGCAAGCGCAAATAGAGGGAATAGTAAAAATAAGAGGGTCGTTTTTTTCATTTTCGCTGGTTTAGGTACAAATTGAAATACTATGCAGGAGCAATATCTTGATTTTTGCTGACATGCTTCCAAAATATTGACATTTCGCAAGAAGAAAGATTCATATAAGAAGTAGATTGCAATTGAAAATGAAGGAATGTGTTACAAAAACTTTTAAAAGCGGGTGTATGTATAAAACAGGTTTGATAGTCCTCTGTTTTTTGACGTTAACAGCAAACGCACAGATCAGCCAGGGAAATATACTGGCGGGAGGAGCTGTTTCTTTTACTTCCCAGAAATACTCAGGCGGTGGCAGTAGTACCAATGTGTTGCATATCATGCCGGATGCAGGGTATTTCTTTGCCGATAAAATTGCCGGCGGTATCCGTGCATCGTTTACAGATTACAGTGATGCCGGCGACAGTTACCGTGACCTGCTGATCGGCCCCTTTGCCCGGTATTATTTTTTACCCGTGGCACAAAAGACCAATATTTTCCTGGAGGGAAATTTTGCAGCCGGTATCCAGAAATATGATGGCTTTGATGCAGAAAGCAAATCGCAGTTTGGTTTTTCGGCCGGGCCGGCTTTTTTTCTGAACCCGCATGTGGCCGTGGAAGCAACGCTGAACTGGAGTTCGCTGAAATATAAAGATGATAATGGCCGTTTCAATACATTCGGGCTGGCCATCGGCTTCCAGGTGCATCTCAATTGCAAAAAGCAAAAGAAATGAGTGGTTGAAAATGAAGCCAGCTTTCTTATTTTTATACAAATTTTGAAGCTATTGAGACCGATCCTTTCTGAACAACAACTGGGCATTACGATCAAACGGCTGGCGCACCAGGTATTAGAAAATAACAGCGACCTTGAAAATACAGTGATCATCGGGCTGCAGCCCAGGGGTATCTTTTTATCAGACCGGATCGTGGAGGAAATGCAAAAGGAAATGCCGGGTACAGGCATCCAGTATGGTAAATTAGATATCACTTTTTACCGGGATGATATCCGCAAACAATTGCATGTAGCTAACAGAACAGATATTCCCTTCTCCATCGAAAATAAAAGAGTGGTGCTGATCGATGATGTGCTCTACACGGGCCGCACCATCCGTGCCGCCCTGGATGCACTGCTTGATTTTGGCAGACCGGAAAAAGTGGAGCTATGTGTGTTGATCGACCGAAGGTTTAGCCGCCAGTTACCTATTCAGCCTGATTACACCGGTAAATCCATTGACTCCATCATCTCGCAAAAGGTGAAAGTGGAGTGGGATAAGAAGGAAGTGATCTTGTATTGAAAAGTAACAGGTAGTCGGGAATTTTCCAACCTGCCCCGTTCCAAAATCCAAATTCATCAATTCCTTTGTTTCCCCTAATTTCGCTTTTTAATGCAACTATCCACTCGACATCTGCTCGGCATTAAAGACCTCAACAGGCAAGATATCTCCCTTATTTTACAGACCGCAGAACAATTCAAAGAAGTTTTACAACGCCCGGTAAAAAAGGTTCCGTCCTTACGGGATGTGGTGATCGTTAACCTTTTTTTTGAGAATTCCACCCGGACGAGGATATCTTTTGAACTGGCGGAAAAACGATTATCGGCTGATACAGTCAATTTCACCGCTTCAGCATCTTCCGTAGCCAAAGGAGAAACACTGTTAGATACCGTCAACAATATCTTATCCATGAAAGTGGATATGGTGGTGATGCGGCATAGTGCCAGCGGCGCCCCGCATTTTTTAGCCAAGCATATTCCGGCGGCTATCATCAACGCCGGAGATGGCATCAATGAACACCCTACACAGGGTTTGCTGGATGCCTTCTCTATAAAGGAAAGAACAGGCAGCCTCGAAGGAAGAAAAGTCGCCATCATTGGCGATATCATGCACAGCCGGGTGGCACAGAGCAATATTTATTTATTGAAAAAGATGGGAGCTGAAGTGGTGGTATGCGGCCCGCCCACACTGATCCCCAAATATATCAGCGAAGCACTGGGAGTAAATGTGAGTTATAACCTGAAAGAGACATTGGAATGGTGTGATGTGGCCAATGTGCTGCGGATACAATTAGAACGGCAGAATCAGGTGTTGTTCTCTTCACTTCGTGAGTATAACCTGGCCTATGGCATCAGCCGGAAACTGCTGGACAGCCTGCATAAAGAGATCGTCATTATGCACCCCGGACCTATTAACCGTGGTGTGGAACTGGACAGTGATGTGGCCGACAGCAAACAATCCATTATTTTGCAGCAGGTGGAAAATGGAGTGGCCGTCAGGATGGCGGTATTATATCTCTTATCCAATCAAAACAAAGCATAAATTTTTGATTTTAGATTTGGCTGATCGTGGTGCAATAAATCTAAAATCCCCATCTAAAATCTGAAATGCCATGCGAATATGTCTTTTTCCCGGAACCTTTGATCCGTTAACCCTGGGTCATGTTGATATCATCAACCGGGCCATTCCGCTGTTTGATAAGATCGTGGTGGGAATTGGTCTGAATGCTGCCAAGGCTCCTATGTTCACTGCAGAGCAACGTTTGCAATGGATCAGGGATATCTATAAGGATGAAGACAGGGTGGAAGGTGCCGTGTATGAAGGATTAACTATTGATTATTGTAAAAAGATCGGTGCTCATTTTATTCTCCGCGGTATCCGCTACGTCAGCGATTTTGAATACGAGAAAACAATTGCAGATGCCAACCGTACGCTGGATAAAAATATCGAGACGGTCTTCCTCACCGGTGAACCGAAATATACTTCTGTTGCATCTACTATCGTCAGGGATATCATCCGGAATGGCGGTAATGCAGCTCCCTTCTTACCGGATATTGTTGCTAAATCAGTTCTAAAATAAACATATGGCTATTTGGTTCGATCAAACACTTACCCTGGATAAAATGAAAACCCTGGGAGAGGGGACCATGGGTGAGTATATTGGTATTGAGTGGGCGGAATTAGGCGATAATTTTCTGAAAGCGAAAATGCCCGTTGATCATCGTACCCGGCAACCGTATGGTTTGTTGCATGGCGGTGCTTCCTGTGTATTAGCAGAAACATTGGGTAGTGTGGCTTCTGCGCTGGTGGTTGATCATACTAAATTTTATTGCGTGGGATTAGAGATCAATGCCAATCATATAAGAAGTGCGAGGGAGGGTTATGTAACGGGTGTCTGCACACCACTGCATACAGGCAACAGCACCCATGTCTGGGATATTAAGATCTATGATGAAAATGAAAAACTGGTTTGCGTGAGCCGTCTGACCGTAGCGGTGTTGCCACGAAAGAATTGATCAATACGCTAAGAACAATTTCAGTACATCCACTACAGAAGGAAAAGAGTTTTTTAAGTAAGGTTCCAGTGACTCTGCTGTCACCCATTTAGTTTCCAGTATATCTTCTTCTGTTTGCGGCACCAGTTCCTGCTGGCCGATTACTTTCATACTGTACCAATGCGACTCTTTCAGTATGAATTTGGTGCCTTCATGATAAGTATGATAAGTGATGAGCAAGGGCTCCACCAGTTTTACCTGTTTCAACCCTGTTTCTTCTTCCACTTCCCGCACGGCACAATCTTCCAGTGATTCGCCTTTATCTAATTTGCCTTTGGGCAGATCCCATTTACCCCGGCGGAAGATGAGCAGCAATTCGCCTTTTTCATTTTGGACAATGCCACCGGCTGCCTGTATGAAGGTGAATTTTTTAAAGAACGCCTTTTTCAGTGCCTCAAAATCAGAGTGAATAAAAACCCCGGCATGTACTTTTTCCAGCTGCATTTCATGGATCATTGACTTCACGGTATGATTATCCAGTTCATCAATGAAGACAGCATCGTCATGGTGCAGGAAAGGCTCGATGGTTGCATCTACCTGATCGCAGAGAAAAAGGGGTTTGTCGTTGAAGAAAATTTTGATGTACATAATATGAGGATAAAAGTTATTACCTGGCTCATTGTTCATTTTCAAATTGTCACATTATCAAATTAGTTTTGTCCCATGACAAATGAAAAAGCCGTTGCCGAAAAACTACTTCAAGTTAATGCAGTTAAATTAAATCCGGCACAGCCCTTTACCTGGGCCAGTGGATGGAAGAGCCCGATCTATTGTGACAACCGGAAAGTATTATCCTTCCCCTATGTAAGAGATTTTATCAAATCAGAAATGTGTAACGTGGTTTTTGAAAAATTTCCCGAGGCGGAATTGCTTGCCGGTGTTGCCACAGCGGGTATTGCCTGGGGAGCCATGGCCGCCGACCAGTTGAAGCTGCCTTATATCTACGTGAGGCCAAAACCCAAAGAACATGGTTTGGGTAACCAGATAGAAGGATCTTTTGAAAAAGGACAAAAGACCATTGTGATCGAAGACCTGGTCTCCACTGGTAAGAGCAGCCTGCAGGTGGTGGATGTGCTGAAGGCAGCCGGGCTGGAAGTAATTGGTATGGTCTCTATTTTCACGTATGGGTTCCCGGTTGCAACGGAAGCATTTGAAAAAGCATCTTTGCCCTATTATTCGCTGACCAATTACCCTACCCTGATCGAACTGGCTTTAGAAAAAGGGATCGTGGGTGCTGATCAGCAGGATGTTTTGTTAAAGTGGCGGGATGATCCTGCCCAATGGAAAGGAGTTCTGTAAATTGCTTTTATTAAATCATACCGCATGAAGAAACTATTTCTTACCGCTGTTATCAGTATGGCTTTTGTTTCAGCGGCTTTTGCCCAAACGAAAGCGTCGCTGACCGCTAAGATCAAAACACCGACAGCACAATGTGAAGCCTGTAAGAACAGGATCGAGACCTACCTGAAACGCTATGATGGTGTTACTTTCATCAATGTCAACTTCAGGAAAGGAGAGACGCAAGTCAAATACCTGACCGACAGGATCAATATCGAAGAGATTAAAACCGCCATCGCCAATGCCGGGTATGACGCCGATGATGTACCTGCCACGGAAGATGCGTATAACCGCTTGCCAAGAACCTGTAAAAAATTTGAAGACGGGGGTGGGCATCCTAAGCCTAAGGTATTACCTCCCGCACCTCCCCAACAATACCAGCAATAAATAAATAGAATGAAATTGAAACCGGTCGGAGACCGGTTTTTTTGTGCCTTGCAGATCAGTCGTTATTTTATCTCAAGGGTTTTAAAGCCTTGGAGAGGTAAATCAATATTTGATCAGCAGGGTATCAGTGTACCTGATGGGGATCGTTTTGTAAAAACCTGACCGGCCCACCCGGGCTTTACCTTCTACCCGTACATGTGATTCCTTTCCTGCAAAGGCCTTACGGGTCTGTTCCATCAATAATAGTGTCTTGGCTTGTCCGCTCAGCGGCAGCAAAAAGGCCGACCTGGCAGGGATCTTTACCGGCTCCGTATTCGAAAAATGCCCCAGGAAGCTGCTGTCAAGGTAGAGGTCGCAGTCCAGGGTCTTTAATTTCAATCCGAAATTATTGGCGTTGGTGAACCGGAGGTCGGCCGACAGGTCGGTCTCCGACAGGTTCAGCTTACCGATCTTCAGGTTTTCCACATTTTCAAAAACGGGTTCCTTCACGTTGGTACAGGCGCCTGACAGTAGAATAACGAAGAGGAGGAGCAGGGGTATTTTCATAACAATGAGATTGAATGCAAAATAGGAGAAAGAACCGTATTCACAGAAAAGTGGGGAAGTAGTGGCCGGGTATTAAATATTTTATCCATCTAATTTGATTAGTATTTCTTCATTTTGCAAGGAAGATATGTATCTTAAGAATATAAGCTGATATAATTTGTATTATAGTGTTGTTAATCAAATTTTTATATGGTTTGTGTAATTTTATATTTTCAAATATATGGTTATATTAGGCTTTATAATTGAGAGAACAGGGTTACACTTAAACAGTATTAGATATTATTGATTAAGTACATGATTATCATATTATAGTTAGAATAATTTGCTTTTTTATTTTCTATAAATAAACAAGTATTAAAAATTAGTAATCCGAGGCCGGAAATGGGTTTTACCGAATTCCCGGTATTAGTACAGATTTATTATAGAAAGGGGGAAATTGCTGAAAAACTAAGCTGTAGGTTGAACCAGGAACAGGGGTAGAGAAGCTGGCAGCCAGTCAGTCTTAAAACCGGCCCTGCCGGGTTAACCAACACATTTATCCTTATTCTCCCCAAAGGCTTCTTACTTCGGTTTGTTTTTATTAATTTGGTTTCTTCGTTTCGGACTGGACTTTTTATTCGTATCACTGGACACTACTGGACTAATTACAATGAGAAAATTATACCTCTTAAGTACGCTTGTACTTACTGTACTGGCAGGCAATTTCTGTTCTGCACAGGATTTTTCTAATAAAGGAAAGGATTTTTGGGTAGCATACGGTTATCACACTATTATGAACCCGGGCAATTCGCAGGACATGGTACTGTATTTTGCAGCTGACCAGGCTTCAAATGTTACCGTATCAATCCCTGGCCTTGGTTATACTCAGAACTACTTTGTAGCAGCTAATACCGTTTTAACATCTAACCCTATTCCCAAAGCAGGAGCCCAGGATGCAAGACTAACCGGGGCATCTCCTGTAGCAACAGGCGAAAACAAGGGTATACATATAACAAGTGATAAGCCAATAGTCGCCTATGCACATATTTATAATGCAAGTGTTTCCGGAGCCACTATTTTATATCCAACACCCACCCTGGGAAAGGAATATTATTCAATTAATTATACTAACAATTCTAACACAGCAAATGCTAATTGCTGGTTTTATGTGGTGGCAGCAGATCCCGGAACTACTACTGTGGAAATAACACCAACTGCACCTACTATTAATAACTACCCGGTTGGTGTTCCATTTACGGTAACACTGACCCAGGGCCAGGTTTTCAATGTCATGGGTCAGACCACAGGCAATAGTGGTTCAGACCTTACCGGTTCAATTATCAAGAGTATTAATACCGGGTCCGGTTGTAAAAGAATTGGTGTTTTTTCTGGCAGTGGCCGAATCAATATCAGTTGTAACGGAGCCCTTACAGGTAACTCTTCTGATAATTATATGGTACAGGCAGTACCCAGGACGGCTTGGGGTAAAAAATACCTGACATCTCCGACAGGTGTCAATATGGCTAACAATATCTTCAGAATATGTGTTTCCAATCCTGCAACTGTTGTTACGGTTAACGGAGGGCCAATCGCCGTACCTCTCCAAAACAATTTTTATTACGAGATCCCGAGAACAGACCGGCCGATGACTATTGAAGCCGATATTCCAATAACAGTAGCGCAATATATCACATCCCAAAATGGCACTGGTTGTAATAACCCGGGGCCGGGAGATCCTGAGGTAATATACCTGAGCCCCGTAGAGCAAAACATCAATAAAGTGTTATGGAATGCAACTGGTAACTTTTCAATCCAGGAACACTACATCAGTGTAATCATTCCTAATACTGGTACAGCGATCAGTTCTTTCCGCTTAGACGGGGCACCTGTTCCGGCTTCATCCTTTATACTTCACCAGAACCCGGGATATTCTTACCTGACCCAGGCTGTGGGAGCCGGCCAGCATACCATTCTTTCTGATTCAGGATTTAATGCTATTGCTTATGGCTTTGGCAATGCAGAGTCCTATGGATATAATGCGGGTACTAATATCAAAGATATCTACCAGTTTATCTCGCTGGCCAATCAATATGCCACGGTTAATTTTCCGGCTACTTGTAAGAATACGCCTTTCGACCTTTCGATGACTTTTCCATACCAGCCAACAAGGATCGAATGGCAGTTCAGTGGCCTATTTACAGATGTAATAATAAACACACCTGTACCAACATCTACATCTGTTGTAAACGGAAGGAATCTTTATACGTATACATTACCAACTCAATACACAATTCCAACGGCCGGAACTTACCCTATCAGGGTGGTAGCTTCCAACCCAACGCCGGATGGTTGCGGCGGTATCCAGGAAATAGATTTTGATATCCAGGTGTTTGATCCGCCTACCGCTGATTTCAGTTTTTCCAATGTGGGCTGTGCCAATACACCGGTTCAGTTTACCAGTACTAATAATGGTAATGGTCGTCCTGTTACCAACTGGTTCTGGAATTTTGGTGATGCATCAACAGCTACTATCAATAATCCAAGTCATACGTATACGGCCGGGGGATCTTATACCGTAAAATATGCGATCAGGACTGATGTGGGTTGTATATCTGATACAGCATCGCATGTGGTAACTGTTGGTAATTTACCCACTGCAAGTTTTACTAAAACAGGACCTTTCTGTGCCGGTAAAGTGGTCAGTTTTACGGATCAGTCCACCGTTGTGGGCAGCACCACAGTGGTGAAATGGACCTGGAATTTCGGTGATGCCACACCTCCTGTTGTAGTGAATGCGCCTTCGAGTCCGAATCAAACGCATACCTATGCTGCACCGGGAACCTATACCGTCAGTTTAATTGCAGAAAGCAGTACCGGTTGTGTCAGTATCGCATTTACCGACCAGGTGGTGATCAATGCTAATCCGGTTGCTAATTTCTCATTGCCGAATGTTTGTATGCCTTCTGGCCTTGCACAGTTCAACGACCTGACCACTATTGCAGGCGGAACGATCAGTACATGGGCATGGAACTTTGGTGATGCAGGAACAGCGGCTACGCAAAATCCTTTGCATACTTATACAGGCCCCGGGCCATTTACAGTTACACTGGTAACTACTTCTAATAATGGTTGCGTGGATACAAAAGTGCAGACATTAACCAGTGTTTATGCCGAGCCACAGGCTGCGTTTACCAATGCGGCAGAAATTTGCCTGGGTGCTGTCACCAGTTTTACCGACCAGAGTGCTGCACCGGGAAGCACGGTGACACAATGGAACTGGAACTTTGGTGATGCTACCACGTCAACGCAACAAAATCCGTCACATACTTATACAGCAGCCGGTACCTACACGGTTACATTAAGTGTGACATCTGCTGCCGGATGTGCTACCGTTAATAATACAGCAACGCACACAATTATAGTAAACCCGTTACCAACGATCAGTTTTACCAATTCATCTCCTGTTTGCGCAGCGGATAATATTTTATTTACTTCTACTTCTGTTCCGAATGCAGGTGTCTTTAATCAATACAACTGGACGGTAAACACGGCGCCAACCGGTGGCAATACTTCAACACTGAATTATATACCTGCTGCTGCGGGAACTTATACTGTTCAGTTATCTGCAACAACAGATAAAGGATGTACAAATACAAACAGTTCAACCGTAACCGTCAATGCCAAACCGGTCGTTAATTTTTCTCTTCCGGTTGTTTGTTTACCTGCGGGAGTTGCCCAGTTCAATGATCTTTCCACTGTAGCCGGCGGAACGATCACCGGCTGGAGCTGGAATTTTGGTGATGCCGGAACAGCTGCTACGCAAAACCCTTCACATGTGTATGCAACGGGCGGACCTTTTACGGTATCTCTTACTGCTACTTCCAATAACGGATGTGCCAGTACAGGTACGCAATCACTGACCACCGTTTATGCTGAGCCACAAGCTGCTTTCAATGCACCGGTGGAAGTTTGCCTGGGAGCACCTGTTAATTTAACCGATAACAGCACAGCGGCCGGAAGCAGCGTTACGCAATGGAACTGGAATTTTGGCGATGCCACTACATCAACAGTGCAGAATCCGTCACATACTTATGCAGCAGCAGGCACATATACGATCACTTTAAATATTACTTCTGCCGCCGGTTGCCAGACAGTAAATAATACAGCTACAAGAACGGTGATCGTAAATCCTTTGCCGGTTGCTGACTTCAGCACTTCCTTACCAGGTTGTGTAACACGAAATATTACGTTCAACGATGCTTCAGCTGCCAATGCAGGTGCACTGATCAAGTGGAACTGGAACTATGGTGATGCTACCACAGCTATTCTTACTACCAGCAATCCGTTCACTCATGTTTATAATACCGTGGGTACTTATAATGTGACCCTGCAGGTGGAAACAAATAAAGGTTGTGTAAGCACCATTGTTACAAAGCCCATTGAAATAAATGTATTGCCCAAAGCTGGTTTCATAACTCCTGAAGCCTGTATCAGTGATATCGCAACACAGTTCATTGATACCAGCCGTGTTTCCCCCGGTACCATCGCTGCCTGGCAATGGAATTTTGGAGATGCCAATGCCAATGCGGGTAACCCGAATACGTCAACCATCCAAAATGCGACCCATCATTTCACCGCGACAGGAAACTATACAACCACACTGATCGCTTATTCTGACAAAGGATGTACTGACACAGCAAGAAGTACGTTCTTCGTAAATGGTTCGGTGCCAGTGGCAGGGTTCACAGTTTCGAATCCTAATAATTTATGCAGCAACCAGGTGGTTGATATTAAAGATGCTTCTACAGTTGATGTGGGCAGCCTGGTGAAAGTGGAAATATTCTGGGATTATACCAATAACCCGACCATTAAACTGGTGGATAATGACCCCGTGCCGGGTGAAGTGTATAGTCATGCATATCCTGAATTTGGAACACCTGCCACACCAAGGATCATTACAATACGATATGTAGCTTATTCAGGTGCTACCTGTCTGAGTACATTCTCCCGGACAATCACATTATTACCCACACCCACTTTACAGTTTAGTGCCCTACCACCTGTTTGTGAAGACGCCGCAGCATTCCAGGTAAGCCAGGCACAGGTAACAAACGGTCTTCCCGGTACAGGTACATTCAGTGGTGCAGGTATCAGCGGAACCGGTTTGTTTACACCCGCTGCAGCAGGAACAGGGTCTCATGCGATCACTTATACATATACCGGAATCAATGGTTGCAGTAATGCAATCAGCAGAATGATTGATGTAAATCCTAAACCGGGTATTAATGCAGGGCCAGATAAGGTTGTCCTGGAAGGTGGCTTTGTCGTACTGACACCAGCGGTGAACGCAAGTGTTCCTGTTACGTATCTATGGTCGCCATCAGCCGGGCTGAATAATGTAACGATACCCGGCCCGCAGGCTTCACCAACAGATGATATTACTTATACATTAACGGTAACATCGGATAAAGGATGTAAAGCAAGTGATGATGTCTTTGTGAAACTGCTAAAGAAAGTGCTGATACCAAATATTTTCAGCCCGAATGGTGATGGCGTGCATGATCGGTGGGATATTCCTTACCTCGAAAGTTACCCGGGTTGCACCATCGATATTTATAACCGTTATGGCCAGCTCGTTTATCATTCTGTTGGTTATGCTACTGCCTGGGATGGTAAGGCGAATGGTAAAGATGTTCCGGTTGGTACCTATTATTATGTAATTGATCCGAAAAATGGCCGCAGCAAGCTTGCCGGTTATGTGGATGTAATACGATAAGCCCCATGAAGAAATTATTTATAACAGCAGCTATTGTATTGAGTGGAAGTCTCGCCCTGGTGGCGCAGCAACGTCCTCATTATACCCAATACATTATTAACCCCTATATCATCAATCCCGCTATTACCGGGATTGAGAATTATACTGATGTCAAGATCGGCGTAAGAGATCAGTGGGTGGGATTGAACGGAGCCCCGAAGACAACCTATATTTCTATACACGGGCCTTTAGGTAAAAATGACTACAGAACATCAGCCACTTCTTTTGAAGTGCCCGGTGAGAACCCGAGGGGCCGGGCC
>JAEUVP010000190.1 GCA_016786805.1 Chitinophagaceae bacterium
TATAATAGGGATTGGTAGTAGCCCGGTAATACGTGGCATCATTGGTATTGCCGGATTGGGTCTTTGATCCTTTGCCCGTAAATAATAAACCGGGTTGCACGGAAAGAAAAGAGGCCAACGGCAGGTCACCAATAATGCCCAACTGGAAGCTGCCCAGTGCTTTGCTATCATCCACACTGCCGTCATTGGTGATACTGATGTTGGCCATATTGAAACCAGCACGGATAAAGGCAGACGATTGTTGTGCGTTCACAGATACAGCAGTCATACATACTGAAGCGATAAAGCATACGAATTGTTTATACATAGTTTTCATTTTTGTGTTACCACCCATTTTGCAAGGACCTTGCCAGAAAATAATTTTTGTCATACTGCTGTCAAGCTCACTTACGTAGTACATATTCTGCCGGATTGATTCTATTAAAAATTGAATTGACAAAAAGTGGGTGCAAAAGTTTAAACACAACCCTGTTTACTAAATAATCTAACCCGTTTCTAAGACTGGCTTAATATTAGCCTTATACCCCACAGTTACCTTTATATATTATCAAACACAACTGCATGATAACTGTCATCATCCCTGTACTGAATGAAGGCGATACGATTGAAAATGTTGTCCGTTTTGCGTTCCAATGCAAACAGGTAACTGAAGTGATCGTGGTGGATGATAAATCGCTGGATGAAACTGTGACCCAGGCGAAAAAGGCCGGTGCCAAAGTAATTACCAGTACCAAACTGGGCAAAGGTGCTTCGATGAAAGATGGGTTACTCTGTGCCACCAATGAAATGATTGTATTTTTGGATGGCGATATAGATCCATACCCAGAGCGGACTATTGAAAGTCTTACTATCCCCTTGTTAGAAGATGAGGCAGATTTTGTAAAAGCCTGTTTTACCCGTAATGCAGGAAGAGTGACTGAACTGGTGGCCAAACCCTTATTAAATATTTTATTTCCCGATCTCTCCCGGTTCTCACAACCACTGAGTGGCATGATCGCCGGGAAAAAATATTTACTACAGCAACTGGATTTCAGTGATGATTACGGCGTGGATATCGGCATCCTCATTGATATGCACCTGTTGAAAGCAAGAGTACTGGAAGTAAATATTGGTTATATCACCAATAACAGCAAACCCTGGCAGGAACTGAGCCGGATGAGCCGGGAAGTATCCAAAGCAATCATCAGCCGGGCGATGCTCCAGCATAAACCCAATGCCAACCTCGAAGAATTAAGCCTGCTGAACGAAATAAGGGACCAGATGGATTTTGCCATCAAAGAAGAATTGAAAGGCCTTGACAAATTGGTCATCTTTGATATGGATAACACCCTCCTGCAGGGACGCTTTATTGACAGCTGTGCACAGCTATATGGATTTGAAAAAGAGTTGCTGACCATCAGGAGCCTGGAAACGGACCCGGTCATTATCACCAAGAATACTGCAAAGCTGATGAAGGGATTAGATATCTCGCAAATACTGGCTGTAACTGACAGCATCCCCCTGATAAAAGATACTGGCGAAGTGATCCGGGAACTAAAACAAAGAGGTTACGTGGTGGGTATCATCAGTGACAGTTATGATGTAGTGGTGAATCATGTCAAGACAAAAATTGGTGCCGATTTTTCGCTGGCCCACGAACTGGAATTCTCAAAAAGCATCGCCACCGGGGAAGTAAAAATGCCTTCCTTCTTTTTTAATCATCCTGCTTCTGTTTGCAAACATAATATGTGCAAGTCCAATGCCATGCAGCATATCTTGTCGCACTACAAAATTGATATCAGTAATAGCATGGCTGTTGGCGACAGCGACAATGATCTTTGTATGATCAAAAAAGCTGGTGTGGGTGTTGCATTCTGCTCTTCAAATGAGTTATTGAATTTTATAGCAGATATGACTATAAAAGAACCTTCATTCAAAGAATTACTCGAGTTTGCGTAGATAAAGTTCAACTGTTATTATAGACCTTAATAACAGGTTCTCTTAAAGCAGCTGCTTCGTCTTTACAATAGAAATATATTATGTTGGCGATCGTATCTGCACTCACCCATGTTGACGGATCGGCATCCGGCATACTCTTCCGGTTCTGCGGCGTATCAATCGTGGAAGGAACCACCACACTGGTCACCACATTCGTTCCTTTAGCTTCTTCATTCATTAATTCTGCCAGCCGGAAGAGCAGTGATTTGGCCAGG
>JAEUVP010000197.1 GCA_016786805.1 Chitinophagaceae bacterium
GTACTCATCAAGCATGGTATATACCTGTGCTGAAAAATTCAGCAATGAACTGCCTGGAAATTCCCGGTCATCTGTAGCAAGAAAATGATCATAGACCACATCCACGAAGGCGCCACTGTATAAACGGTAGTGAGGCCGGAATACTTCCTTGGCTTTTTTAGTGGCCGGGTGATCGTCTGTAAATGTATCAATGGCCCGGTGCAGGATAATGCCTTTTTGAATACCTGCCGGGTAACCAAATTTCTTTTTTCCTTTCACATAATCGCTGATCATATTACCGACCAATATCTCAGGATGATTAAAAGAAAGATATGCATGGGCCAGGTAGTTCAATCTATTTATTTTGATGAACGATCAATAAAGCTGGTTATTGCGCTGATCAAAGTAACAGGTAAAGGTAATTTCGGATCAGAATAAGCCTTGATATTTTCTTCTCTTTTATCAGAAAGAACTTCTTTCAGTACATGATTGATATTGGGAAGAATAACAAGTGTTGCTTTTTTATTGCGTTGGGCCAACAATTGCGCATCCGGTTCTTTCACCTGCAGATCCTTTGTCCCTTGCAGGATCAGTACAGGTATTTTTAACCCACTCACTATCTTCTGCGGATCAATAGCCAGCCATGACCGCATATAGGGCTGAACGGAAGGCCTCAGCAGTGACATCAATGACGGATCTGTTTTAGAGACAGTGAAACCTTTTTCAAGTGAATCTAGGGCTGCTGCAAATTGTTTGTTGAGTTCCGGTGTCAGCTGGGCGGAAAGTTGTTCTTTCAGGATATCACCTGCTTTGCGGCCGGCACCCGCCATGCTGATAAAGCCACGGGCCTTCACCTGCCCGGCAGCGATCATACCCACCAGCGAACCTTCACTGTGCCCGGCTATATAAATATTTGTATAGCCCTGTTGTTTGATCCAGTCATACAAGGCAGCTGCATCGGACGTCATATCCGGGAAGGTTGTATTTTCTTCTCCAAAACCTGCGGACATTTTACTTTTCCCGATGCCTCTTTTATCATATCGTAAGACTGCCATACCATGATTAACTAAACTATCTGCTAATTGGAGCAGGCTGTTGTTTTTGCCGGGAAGTAATGGGCTGTTACCATCTCTGTCTGTTGGCCCGGACCCTGCAATGATGAGCACTGCATTTTTCTTATCATCCTGCAAGGGTTGAAAAAATGTTCCGGAGAGTGTTACATCTTTTAACGGGAGGCTTACTTCACGGGTATTATATGAAAGTGTAACAGGTAAGACAGCGTTTGCAGTTGTTGTTTTGTTTTCTTTTTTCTTTACAAGGGTCAGGGCAATATCCCCTCCCTGGGTAAAAGTTCCGTCAATGGTGGAATCATTCAGCCATTTGCCTGTATAACTTGCCCGCAGGCTGGTCATTTCAATAGTAATAGTTGGCCCGGCTACAGTAGTAGCATCGCATTGCAAACCGTAGGCCGACTGATCAGGGCTATCCGCGGTGGAAATGAATCCACCCTTTCCATCTTCTTTAATATGAAAAATGATCCTGAGTTCAATACCGACATTTAGCTTTCCTTCCCAGCTTCCAGTAAAATTGGTTAGGGATTGAGTAAAAGAGCTATTAATGACAGGTAGCAAGACGACAAGGAAGAGAAATTTTTTCATGTATTATTATTTAGCAGGACCGGATAGTTGTTTTTTATACAAGCGATAAGAGTACACAATCGGAATAATAGTGATCAGTGCAGCAACAGACAACAAGAAAATGAGTTGCACCGTAGCAGGTAATACGAAACCTGCCAATACAATCAGTAAGCCACCGGCAAACCAGAGCTTTCCACCCAGCAAGTGTGTTTGTTTCCAGTTGTCTTCGTTTTCTAATGTCCAGGGTAAACGCAGACCTGCAAAATAGTTGGGTTTGATATTATACATATAATTCCCGATGATCACAAAGAGCAGCCCGACAGCAATGACAACAAATTGCATGTTGAATTTATCAGCAGGATGAAGGCTGCTGTAAATAATGAAACAGGCCAGTGCGGACATAAAAATGCTGATCGCAAAAGCCAGCTTTCTCATCCGCGGCAGATTTTCTGCGGTGTATTTTTTCTTGGGATCGATCTTATTAATATTGACCAGGAGAAAATAAACACCAATATTGATACCAATGAGTACTCCCATCACGGCAAGCATTTCGGATTTACTGCCGTAGCGGTCCACCTCGCCACTGATATTATAATGCATGGGAACTTTCTCCGGTAATTTGTTCCAGGCAAAAGCCAGGTAAGCTGCAGGAGCAACCAGGATCGGCCAGATGAGATATTTGATAGTTGTATTCATAACTATTTTTTTTTCGGTTTGAATTGCATGAACCATTTCAGAATTTCATCCACCACGGTGGTATTAAGCGAATAATAGACATACTGGCCTTCTTTCTCTGAGGTTACCAGGTTGGCCTGTTTCAGCAGGTCAAGATGATGAGAAATACTGGGTCCTGAGATATTGAATTGCTCAACAATTTCCCCGGCGGTCATATCTCTTTCCTGCAGCAATTGCAGGATCTCACGGCGGGTAGGGTCATTCAGGGCTTTGAAAACACTATTCATTACACAATTGGTTCATTATATATTTAGACAAATATCTAAATATTAAAACACATCACCAAATCCGGGAAGGACAAAAGAGCCCTTTCAGGTACAGGCGGTTGTATTAAAGTGATGGTTGGTTAATGAATGCTCACGCCTGTTAACCTGGTTTAACAACAGCCTCCATTAATCACAATTGGCTTGTGGCCGCCTGTAACAAGACCTAGTTTTGTTGCGTCATAAATAACAGACAACAATTTTTAAATAAAAACTTTATAAAATAGTTCAATCATGAAAAAGATTATCCTGATGCTGGCAATAACCATAAGCACACTGAGTGCTTTTGCCGGTGAAGAAGTAAACCCAAGGGTACTTGCTTCGTTTAAAAGTGAATTTGCTTCGGCTAAAGAAGTTGCATGGACAGTAACGGCTGATTATTTCAAGGCTGAATTCACCTTTAACGGGCAGTATGTAAATGCATTTTATAATACAGATGGTGAACTGATGGGACTTACCCGGAATATCACTTCGCTGGAATTGCCCATGAACCTGCAGGCCAGCCTGAAAAAATCATATGAGGATTTCTGGATCAGCGACCTGTTTGAAATAACCAGGAGCAATAACACCGGTTATTATATCACCCTTGAAAATGCAGATACAAAAATTGTTTTGAAAGCAACAGCAGGCGAAGACTGGAGTGTATATAAAAAAGTAAAGAAAGTATAGGCAGTTAGTTTTGGTGTGTGGTAAAACAAGCCCTGGACCCTGAGTAAAATCAACGGTGACCGGGGTTTTGTTCTTTATAAGAAAACCTATTTGTTATACTCTTTAACATTCGTATCCGCTGGTACATTTTAGCTTGTATACTCTTGTAACCCGGAATAGTTTTGATACGTCATAGAAAGAAATCATTAATCATTTAAACCTTATAGTATGAAAAGAATTATTTTATCAATGGCAGTAATGCTGACCCTTGGCACCACAGCAGTGTTTGCGGGTTCAGAAGGCAACAAAAAAGCACAACAGGTTTTCCAGGAAGAATTCAAAGGCGCTGAACAGGTGAAGTGGACGGAAGTGAACGAATTCAGCAAAGTGAACTTTGTACTGGCCGGGCACCGTACCGAAGCCTGGTTCAGTGCTGATGGCGAGCTGGTGGGTATTGTTCGGGATATTTTTTACAACCAGCTTCCGTTTGTGGTGTTGCGTTCATTGGATAAGAAGTTCCCGGATGCCACAGTGATCGATCTGCGGGAAACCACCGGCCAGAAAGGAACCCGGTATAACCTGACCATGGAAAATGCAGGAAAGAAATATAAAGTATCAGTTGCTGCTGATGGTGATATCGTGGAACTGAAGAGAGTGAAGAAATAAGTACGGAAACATCAGCACATGAAGAATGGCCCTGCCCGGTAAAACGTGGTGGGGCTTTTTACTGAAACCATTAATTTTGCGGCTCATCCCGCATTGTCTCACCGTATTGTGATCTGAAGGCGGTTTTACAAAAACAATTGTAAAATGAACAAAGGTCCTGTCTCTCAATTTATCCAGCATCATTACCGCCACTTTAATGCAGCGGCATTGGTAGATGCTGCCAAAGGTTATGAAACCCATTTACTGGAAGGTGGTAAAATGATGGTTACGCTGGCCGGCGCTATGAGTACCGGTGAACTTGGAATTTCATTTGCAGAAATGATCCGCCAGGGTAAAGTGGATATCATCAGTTGCACCGGTGCCAACCTGGAAGAAGATGTGATGAACCTGGTAGCACATTCTCATTATAAAAGAATCCCCAATTACCGTGACCTGACGCCCCAGGAAGAATGGGATCTTTTGGAAAATCATTATAACCGGGTTACGGATACCTGTATCCCGGAAGAAGAAGCATTCCGTCGTTTGCAAAAACACCTGGTGAAGCAATGGAAGGATGCGGAAGCCAAAGGCGAACGCTATTTCCCGCATGAGTTTTTATATAAAGTGGTATTGAGCGGTGAGCTGAAACAATATTATGAGATCGATCCGAAGGACAGCTGGATCGTGGCTGCTGCAGAAAAAAATATCCCGATCGTGGTGCCGGGTTGGGAAGACAGTACCACCGGTAACATCTTTGCAAGCTACGTGGTAAAAGGAGAATTGAAAGCAAGCACCGTAAAAAGCGGAATTGAATATATGGTGTGGCTGACGGAATGGTATCGCAATAATTCTTCCGGTAAAGGAGTAGGTTTTTTCCAGATCGGTGGTGGTATCGCCGGTGATTTCCCCATCTGCGTGGTGCCGATGATGTACCAGGATTTGGAATGGCATGATGTGCCTTTCTGGAGTTATTTCTGCCAGATCAGTGATTCAACAACCTCCTATGGTTCTTATTCTGGTGCTGTACCGAATGAAAAGATCACCTGGGGTAAACTGGATGTGAACACACCCAAATTCATTGTGGAAAGTGATGCGACCATTGTGGCACCGCTGATCTTTGCGTGGGTGTTGGGTTGGTAATAGAACAAACTGTAATAAAGAAGGCCCGGTTAATTATTTAACCGGGCCTTCTTATTTTCTTTTGAGGGTTTATCAAAGATTTAATTCCTTTTTTATTCGTTGTGCTTCCCGGGCATTCTGAAACCCGGCAAAAAGCAAGTACACAGCAATCGCTTTGATAAGCCAGCCACTTATAGCAGCCTGTCCGCCTGTGGCGATGATCGTATACGTCCAGGCGCCAACAAGTATCAGGGCGCCGATGATCATTGCCAGCATGGGCTCTTTTAAGGCAAGAAAAGCAAGGCCAACAAAAACGAGAGGAATCACCGCAATGATCAAAAGTGTTTGCGTGTTGACTGCATCAAGCACAAGGAGGGCTAAGAAATCGCTGGCAAAGATGAGTACTGCTAATGTAAACAGCTTATTCCTTGTTTTCTTTTTTTCAAGTTCCATGATCTCTTTCTGGGTATCACTGTAACCGTCATAAATACCCGATACAATATTTTCTTCCTGTTGAGGCCCGTTCATAACGATTAATTTTATGATAATGAAAATAAATAAAAAAGCGTTCCGGTTTTGGAACGCTTAATAATCATTTCATTTTTAGGTCTTCGTGTTATCCCCTTTAGGGGTGGTGGTATCAAAAACCCCTTGGCTTTTCGAGCGGAATATCTCTTTTCAGCATATCATTACGATTGGCCATTTCCCAGGCTGTATAGAAAACCAGCTGGGCTCTTTTCACCATCAGGTCATAATTGATCTTATCAGGTGTATCAGTGGGTTTGTGGTAGTCTGCACCCAGCATACCGTCATAATAGAAAATAATCGGCACACCCTTTTGTGCAAAATTGTAATGATCGCTGCGGAAATAAATACGGTTCGGATCTTTCGGATCGTTGTATTTATAATCCAGCTCCATTTTTGTATACAGCTTGTTGGCAGCTTCGCTGATCACTTTCAGGTCGCTGCTGATCTTATCGTCTCCCACTACATAAATATAATTTGTTGAATCACCCTGCTTGCGGCTGGCATCTGTTCTCCCGATCATATCAATATTCAGGTCAACAGTTGTTTTTTCCAACGGGAATATAGGATGATTACCATAATAACCGGAACCCCACAATCCCTTTTCCTCACCACTCACGGTCATAAATACCATGGTGCGCCGTGGGCCTTTACCCGCCTGTTTGGCTTTGGCAAAGGCTTCAGCCATTTCAAGCACACCGGTGGTGCCGGAGCCATCATCATCTGCACCATAATAAATAACAGTATCCCTTTTGCCCAAATGATCATAGTGGCCGGTGATGAAAACGTATTCATCTTTCAGGTCAGAGCCTTCCACGATGCCGATCACATTTGAAGCGTAAGCAGTTTTAGAAGTTTTGGCATATTCCATATCCACTTCGGCGGTATATGTTTTGGCGGCCAGTGAACCGGCTTTCATTTTATCCAGCAGGTTTTTACCATCTTCTCCCATGATCTTTGCCGCTGCATCTGCGGAGATCGTAAACGTAAAAGGAGTTTGTGAAGCCTTGTAGCCATTCATGCTCCAGTTGCTGTTTGTATTTAATGTTCTCCGGGGGAAATTATTATATACGATCAGTAACCCGGCAGCACCTTTACTAATAGCAGCATTCATTTTACCAAAACTGCTGGCTGGCGAGGCAAAGCCCTGTTGAGAAGGTTTATAATCAGCAGGTGTGCCATCAATGATCAACACCAGCTTGCCTGCTACTTTCAGGTCTTTATAATCATCACGTTTATCACCATCGCTGATACCGTAACCCGCAAATACCACTTCTGAAAAACGCATAGCCGCTGCATAGTTATTGGTCTGCGGCTGGTAGTCTTTGTTGAGCTCTAGTGCTGTGCCGTTTATTTTTAGCGAAGCTCCTGTCATAGAATCCCTGAATAATGGGTATTGCTGCCGGTAGCTGTCTTTGTTGCCGGGTAATAAACCCATAGCCTTAAACTGGCTTTCAATATAAGCGGCTGCTTTGTCCAGGCCGACTGAAGGTGTTTCTCTTCCTTCCATTTCTTTACTGGCAATAATATAAAGATGTTTCTTCATATCCTCTGCTGTAATGGTCTTAGCCATTTTTTCAGCAGTCTTATCTTTTTTCTGGGCTATGGCCAGCAAGGGGCTGCATAGCAGCAGCAGGGCAAACAAATTTCTTATCATGTGATTGATGTTGGTAAAGGATAAAAATAAATGCTTTATCCTAACAGGCAAGAAAAAAAGGATGACTGGTGCTGATCAGGCACAGGCAATCTTGTTGACCCTGGTGGCATGGCGACCACCTTCAAATTCGGTGGTCATAAACAGGGCTACCATTTTTTCTGCATCACCTTCTCTTACAAAACGGGCAGGTATGCAGATGATGTTGGCGTCATTATGTTGTCGTACTACTTTGGCAATTTCTTCGCCCCAGCAAAGAGCCGCCCTGATTCCCTGGTGTTTGTTAGCTGTGATAGCCACACCATTGGCCGTGCCGCAGAGTAAGATACCAAAGGCATATTCCCCACTTTCAACAGCACTGGCAACCGGGTGGGCAAAATCAGGGTAATCAACAGAGTCTTTACTATGCGTACCAAAATCTTTAAAAGCCAGGCCTTTTCCTTCCAAAAAAGAGATCAGGTCTTCTTTATATTCATAACCGGCATGATCACTTCCGATAGCAATGGGTTTACGAAGGTCAAAGGGAGAATGCATAAAAATGAAATTAGAAATGAGACAAATAATCTATTTGCAAATCTAAATGGATTATTTCAAATTAACGGGGTGGGGGATTAACTCCACTCTGCTTTTTCTTTTTCCTGGCTTTTATTGATGCGGGAGGCCACAATGATGCTGGCTTCAAAAAGAAGGTATAAAGGGATGGTTACAATAGTAAGGCTGAATGGATCAGTGGATGGTGTGATGATGGCAGCTGCGATCACAATGATCACAAAAGCATGGCGGCGGTATTTGCGCAGGAATTTGGCTGTTAATATGCCGATCCTTGCAAGTACCATCACCAGTAAAGGCATTTGGAATAATACTCCAATGCCGACAGTGGTATAGATGAGATTCTCCAAATAATCCGAGAAAGAAGGCATAATGACGATCTGGGAACTCAGTTTGAAATTGAAATAGAAATTGACCATGAAAGGGGTGAGGATGAAATAACCAAAAGCAACACCAGTAAAAAACAGTAAAGACACCCAGATAATAATACCTCTTGTCTTTTTAAGTTCTTTCGGTGATAAAGCCGGTTTAACAAATTTCCAGAACTCCCAGAAAATATAGGGGAAGGCAATAATGAAACCGCCAATAAAGCCCAGCGTGAAATACGAAATGAACTGTCCTGTCATTGTATTTTCCAGGAACGATGCATTTACAGGGGGAAAGCAAAGCGTATCTCCAATATTAATTTTATGACCAAGGCTGCAAAGCCATTTGGAAGAAATAAAATCAGCCCGGGTAGGAGCCATCAGCACATCTTCCACAATCTGGTTAGCATAGATCAGCACCACCACAGCTCCAACGACCACCGCAATGACAGACCGGATGAGGTGCCAGCGCAACTGTTCCAGGTGGTCAATGAATGTCATCTCACCCGCCTGTTCCTTTTCCCTTTTCCTAAAAAAATCCATTAAAGCCATGCTGTGTAAATAGAGTGCCGCAAAGATAAGCGGCTGCTGTGAATAGTAAATAGTAAGTTCCCGGCCGGTTATTTCAGTTTTTTCATTTTTACCATTTCGATCCGGGTATCGCTAACACTGATCACATCAAATTCGTAATCATCAATAATAATACGTTCTTTTTGCCTAGGTATCGTTTCGTGGTAATTAATAATAAAACCGGAAAGTGTTTCCGAATCATCACCCGGGAACTCAAAGCCATATTTCCCTTCCAGGTAATCCAGCTCCAGCCGGCCTGAGAAAATAAACTCATTTTCGGCGATCTGTTTTTCTACAAACTCTTCCGTATCATATTCGTCTTCGATTTCGCCAAACAATTCCTCCAGCACATCTTCCATGGTGATGATGCCGGCAGTGCCTCCAAATTCATCCACTACCCAGGCAATGCTTTTTCTTTCCCGGCTGAATTTGCCAATCAAGTCAGTAGCACTCATACTTTCGGGTACAGCAGGTATCGGATGAAGCACTGATTTTATATCCGAAGGGTGTTTAAAAAGATCTAACTGGTGAATATAGCCAATGATATGGTCAATATTATTTTCATACACTACCAGTTTACTCAGTTTTGTTTCGATGAATTTATGCTTTACAGCTTCAATGGTTGACAGGCTGCTGACCCCGATGATCTCTTTGCGGGGCACCAGGCATTGGCGGATTTTTATCTTCGGCAGTTCCTGCGCATTTTCCATGAGCTGGGTATTGCGTTCCTGCTTTTCTTCATCAATAGAATGCTGGAAAAGATTTTTCAGGTCGCTGCGTTTGAAGGGTTCTTTGTCTTTATCCACTCTTACATTCAGCACATACCGCAGCAGCCATTCGGCCAGGTTGATCAACCCTTCTGCTACGGGGTAAAACATCTGGTAAAAAAAATCTGTTACGTAAGCCATCCGGCTCAGTAATGTATTGCTGCGGGCCCTGAAAATGGCACGGGGAATGAACTCGGCAAAAATGAGCACTGCAAAAGTGGCAATAGCGATCTCTACAATGATATGAACGAAATCAGAGCCGACATGCAGGTAGTTCCAGATGGGTTTCATCACGGTACTGATCTGAAGACCTAAAAAAACCAGGAAAATATTGAAGCCAATCAACGTGGTGCCGAGAAAATTAGCTGGTGAATCCACGAATTTTCCCAGTAACTGCCCGGTAGTGCCGCCTTGTTTTTTCTTTAATTCAATGGTCAGCCGGTTGGCACTGTAAAAAGCCATTTCAATACCGGCAAAAAAGCCCATCAGCAACAGGGTCAGCGCAAAGAAGAGTATCGTCTTCCAGTCTATCATGGGGTAAAGATAGAAAAGGAAAAGGTATTGAAGGATATAGTGCTGTTAAGGCAGGGCATACAGGTAAATCAGCTCTTCAGGAAGTCCCTGACCGCTTTTTCGGCGGCTAAACAGGCTGTTTCCAATTTATCGTTCAGGATGATCTTGTCGAAATTATGTTTGAACGAAAGTTCGTAAGAGGCTTTATTGATCCTTGCCTGGAGGGATTCAGGTGTTTCAGTTCCCCTTTTCTCCAACCTTTTCTTCAACTCCTCAATAGAAGGGGGTTCAATAAAAAGCGAAAGTGAAGTGCCGGGAAATTGCTGTTGTACATGAATACCACCCTGCACATCCACATCCAATAAAGGTGATTTGCCTTCACTCCAAATTCTTTCTAATTCTGCTTTTAGTGTGCCATAGTATTTTCCTTCATAGACCATTTCCCATTCCACAAATTCATTGTTTTCTATCCGTTGCCGGAATTCGCTGACAGAAATGAAATAATAATCAACGGCATTCTTTTCATTATTTCGGGGCTGGCGGGTGGCGGCAGAAATAGAAAAAGCCAGTTCGCCGGATAAACTATTTAATAAATGACGGGTGATGGATGTTTTGCCTGCGCCGGAAGGAGCAGCAATAATGATGACCTTGTTTTTGCGGGATACCATGTGCAAAGAAAAGGAGAAAATACTAACGTTTAATAATTGTACTGCAGTGTATTATTTTAAATGCAAAAGAATGTCTGCTATTTTTTCCAATTTGGAAAAACGGGGATGTTCAATCGTATGCTCTATATGCTCATGTGCCCAAATGGTATGATACGGAATATGGCAGGCATAACCCCCAATAGCCAGCACGGGTAGGATATCAGATTTAAGGGAATTACCGATCATAATGAACTGGCTGGCCTCTATGTCGAGATGTTTGATCAGTTTCTGGTAATCTTTCTCATGTTTTTCACTCATGATCTCGATGTGGTGAAAATAGTGTTCGAGACCAGATCTTTTTAATTTTCGTTCCTGGTCCAGCAGGTCACCTTTCGTTGCTACTACTAACCGGTATTTATCTTTTAGTGCCTTTAAAGTGTCTTCCACGCCATCGAGTAATTCAATTGGCTTTTCCAGCAATTCTTTACCATATGTAATTGCTTTTTCAATGATTTCCGGGTTGATATCCCTGCCACCAATACGCAAAGCTGTTTCCACCATACTCAGCATAAAACCCTTGATGCCGTAACCATATAAAGCAAGATTATCGATCTCGGTTTTAAACAATTCTTTGGCGGTTGTGTGCTGGGGCAAATAATCTTCCAGCAGGGCGCAGAATTTTTTTTCTGTTTCCTGGAAATAGGGTTCATTTACCCATAAGGTATCATCGGCATCAAATGCAATTACTTTAATGTCCATAAACTATCCTTCTATTCTTTTTATATCGGCACCTAATTTTATTAGTCGTCCGTCAATATCCTGGTAGCCGCGGTCTATCTGTTCAATATTTTGAATGATACTTTTTCCCTCTGCACTGAGTGCGGCGATCAATAATGACACACCGGCACGGATATCCGGCGAACTCATGGTGATGCCCCGGAGTGCCTGTTCTCTTTCTAACCCGATCACGACAGCCCGGTGAGGATCACAGAGTACGATCCTGGCGCCCATATCAATGAGTTTATCGACAAAGAACAAACGACTTTCAAACATTTTCTGGTGGATGAGTACAGATCCCCTGGCCTGTATTGCTGTTACCAAAACAATACTCAGGAGGTCGGGTGTAAATCCCGGCCAGGGATGATCATAGATCGTCAGTACAGAACCATCCAGGAATGTTTGTATCTCATATATTTCCTGGGAAGGGATATGAATATCATCACCACTAAAATTCATTTTAATGCCGAGCTGCTGAAATTTTTCCGGAATGATACCCAGGTGTTCGATTCCTGCATTCTTAATAGTAATATCACTTTGTGTCATAGCCGCAAGACCAATAAAAGAACCCACTTCGATCATATCTGGCAGCATACGGTGTTCGGTGCCACCGAGATAACTCACCCCTTCAATAGTCAGCATATTACTTCCAGTACCGCTGATCTTTGCGCCCATCCGGTTCAGCATGCTGCATAGTTGCTGGATATAGGGTTCGCAGGCAGCGTTATAAATAGTAGTGGTGCCATTTGCCATGGCTGCTGCCATCACAATATTGGCCGTACCTGTAACAGACGGTTCGTCTAACAACAGGTTAGCCCCTTTCAGGTTGGGAGCTTCCAGGTGAAAGAAACCATCTTCAGCATGATAGTTAAAAGAAGCACCTAACTTTTCAAATCCTATGATGTGAGTATCTAATCTTCTCCGGCCAATTTTATCACCACCGGGTTTAGGGATAAATGCTTTTCGGAATCTGGATAACATCGGACCCGCCAGCATAACAGATCCACGCAATCTTCCGCTTTTCTTTTTATAGGTCTCGCTGTGCAGGTAATCGATGTTTACATTGTCTGCCTGGAAGATACAGGTATCCCGCTGCGGTCGTTCTATCTTCACTTCCATATCACCCAATAGTTCTATCAGGAGATTGACGTCAAGTATGTCAGGAATATTGGTGACAGTAATTTTTTCAGGTGTAAGTAATACGGCACTAATGATCTGCAGGGCCTCATTTTTTGCACCTTGCGGAATGATCTCACCCCGTAATTTTTTGCCACCTCTTACTTCAAAGGAATGCATCTTTTTGAATTGATTGGTTGATACCTTTAAATATTGGAACAGGTGGGTGCAAGGTAAATTTTTACAGGGACAGAGGGATGAATTAAAAAGGAAAAGGTTGAGCAGAATTACCTGTCAACCTTTAATCTATAATTTTTACAATTACATATTTAATATCTCTTCTTCTTGAAATTGCCACCACCACCTCCGCGGTTATCACGGCCATCATTGCGGCGTTGGCCACCTCCGCCATTACCCCCGCCACGTTGCTGAAATTTACCTCTTGGTTTACCATAACCACCACGGTCCCGGTTTTCCTGTTGCGGACGGAACGCTTTTACGAATGGGGTATTCGTAAACGTAAGCTGGCCATTGGTAATGCTGCTGAGTTCACTTTGAATAGCATCATCATGAACGATCTCTTTATGCCAGTTATTATAAGCCAGCTTCATGTAGTAGGCTACCGCATTGGCGAATCCTAATTTCTTCTCGGGGTTCTCTTCTTTCAGTGCTTTATTAATGATCACTTCCAGGTTTTTACCCAGGTGTGAGAATTTCGGATGACGTTTTGGGTAAGGAAGCGGGTCTGGTTTTGCCTTCAGTGTTTCCCGGGTTGGGATCGGGTAAGGCGACTTAACATCTAACTTAAAATCGGCGATCAGGAAAAGGTGATCCCAGAGCTTATGGCGAAAATCTTCCACATTCTTAAGATGGGGGTTCAGGAAGCCCATCAGCTCAATAACTGAGTACGCCTGGCGCTGGCGTCTTTCCGGGTCTTCAATGGTCAGCACATGTTCGATCATTTTCTGAACATGCCGGCCATATTCTCTCATTGTGAGGTGATTCCTGGTGGTATTATATTCCATGTAAATAAATTGGTCAGCAACAAATGTATGAAATGCAGGCGGAAGAAAGAAACCGGAGGTCTGCTGGGCAGAGCTCCGGTCAAAGTCTTTCAAAATATTGGGAAATCAGAAAAATATATAGGTGGGGAGGTTAAAAGAAAGGGGCCCCGAACCAAGGCCCCTTTTACAAGCCACCATCCTCTTCCACCTAAGAGGTCATTTAATGAAAAGTTGATTGACACTGGACAACTGGCTCGCTACATTGGTTAGCCGAACCCAGTAGAAACCCTTATGTAGGGTAGCTACCTGTTGATATGAGTTACCTGCCACTTCAATTTCTTTATTGACAACAGTCTGACCCAGTGCGTTGTTTATAAGAACTACATATTTTCCGGCTGTAATATTATCAAATTTGATACCAACAATACCTGTGGATGGGTTTGGATAGATATTAAATTTAACCGGGGAATTATTTTCTGCATCTACATATTTAATATCGGTAAAATACGAACGGCCATCCTCACCAACCTGCCTGATGCGGAAGAAATAACGGCCGGTTGTAGTCATTTCATATAAATAAGAATAAGCACTATTGCCATTGGTATTTCTCTGCACATTATCAACTGGCTGGAAGTTAAAGCCATCACGGCTCATTTGTACTTCATAATGATAGCCGGCACCGTTTTGATTGTTATCATATCCAAACCATTTCAGTGCTGCTTTTTTATCATCTGCTTTGTTAACTGAAAACCTGTAAATATTCAGGGGTAAAAGATAACCCGGGCATGTACAGTATTCAAAGTGAAAATTCACAAGCGCTGATGTTAATACAAGCGTACTGCTGCTGCCTCCTGATATGGAAGCACTGGTTGATACACTTATATCATAGTTATACGTAACACTGTCCGTACCATAAAATTGAATGATGGTTGCTGAATCACTTACAGTACGGCACAATACTTCATTTAAAATAGTATCATTGGCCATCGAATAAAAATCGGTACCTGCTCCTGGTGTACCATCATAGGCAGTCAGGATATTTCCCGGAGGGCCATATGAAAGACTGGCACTGTTAGATAAAGGAGTTGATATGCCCGGACCTGTGATCTGGTCGGTTCTTATATAGTTAAATGTCGCTGTTTGCGGAGAAGCTGCATAATTTTGCATCGCCAGTGTATCAATAATACCGGTTATGGTAACACAAAGCCGTACACAGGTCACCATTCCACCCTGGGGATTAAATTGAGGAAATTTCACCGGGATGGAAGTAACGCCTGTTGGAAATTTAATAGTAGTGTCGTAGGCAGTTGAGCCCGGAGGAAAACCAATCGGGCATTGCGCATCCGATCTGTTAGTATTTACCAGCAACAAGATGATAAGCAGAAGAAAAGATGTGAAAGTTTTTGTATAGATATGTTTCATAGGGTATGTTTTGGTATCACACGGGTATCGGTTTGAAGGATAAAAGTAGTCAAGTGGGTATTGGTTAACAATTGTATAACTGCCCTATTTTAAAACCGGTATTTAATGAATATCCACAGTGATTGTTCCTGTAAGTTTCAACATTCCAACATGGGTAAACTTTGTATATAGTGGTAGTAGAATAAAAAGATAAAATACCTGCATGCTGTTTTTTCGACAGTCGTTACACAGGTTTTTTACTAAGGAAATCCACAATCAGCCAGTAACTTTGCGTTCAATCATGCGAATTGCGGTAAATACAAGGTTTTTGCTGGATGACTATCTCGAGGGATTTGGCTATTTTTTATACGAAACGATCCGGAGAATTGTTGCCGATAACCCACAACATGAGTTTATTTTCATTTTCGACCGGCCATATAACCGGCGTTTCGTCTTTGCAGATAATGTAAAAGCCGTGGTGACAGGTCCTCCTGCCCGTCACCCCCTGCTATGGAAATTGTGGTATGATATAAAAGTGCCGGCCCTCTTAAGAAAGCACAAAGCAGATGTTTTTGTGTCCTGCGATGGCTTTTGTTCTTTGTCAACAAAAGTTCCGCAGTGCCTGGTACTCCACGACCTTTCTTTTTTACATTACCCTGCTTTTATAAAAAAATCACACCTGTTATTTTGTAAAAGGTATACAGCAAAATTTTTAGAGAAAGCGAAGTCGGTGGCTACTGTTTCCTTCTTTTCCAGGAATGATATTCTTGCACAATACCCGGTCAATAAGGATAAGATAAATGTAGTATACAGTGCCGCTAAAGAAATTTTTCAGCCTGTAAACAGGGAAGTAAAAGAGCAGGTAAAAGAGAAATATACTGACGGGAAAGACTATTTTTTATATACAGGAGCCATACATCCCCGTAAGAACCTGATGAACCTGCTAAAGGCTTTTTCTGTGTTTAAGAAAAAACAAAAAAGTAACCTGAAGCTGGTACTGGCAGGAAGGCTGGCCTGGAAGTTTGATTCTTTTGTTGAGGCATTGAAGACATACAAATACAAGGATGATGTGTTGCTGACGGGCTATTTGCCGGAAGAAGAATTAGTAAAATTGACCGCCTCTGCTTATGCAATGGTATATCCCTCCTTGTGGGAAGGTTTTGGGGTGCCTGTAGTAGAAGCAATGCGTTGTGAAGTACCGGTGATCACATCTTCCAATTCATCTATGCAGGAAATAGCAAGAGATGCTGCTTTATATGCCGATCCGGCCAATTATAACTCAATAGCTGACCAAATGTTGTTGCTCTACAAAGACGAAAGCGTAAGAGCTGAACTAATTATAAAAGGAAAAATGGTTGAGCAGGAGTATACATGGGCAAGGACGGCAGACCTGTTATGGCAATCCATATTGAAAGCTGTCAGCTGATTTCATTTACCTTTGCCTTCTTTTAATAATCAATTATGAGTAAATCGACAATCACCATTGGGGTGAATATGGATGCAAACCGGTTGCCGGAATCTATTGAATGGTCCGCATCAGACACCACTGTGGAAAACGCACAAAAAGCAAAAGCATTTATGCTTTCTTTTTGGGATAGTGCGGAAAAAACAGCTTTACGTATTGACCTCTGGACAAAAGACATGATGGTGGATGAGATGGCGGATTTCTTTTACCAGACCATGATGACAATGGCCGATACTTACGGAAGGGCCACCAATCACCCGGAGGCGGTGGACGATATGAAAAAATTCGCTAAAGAATTCTATCATAAATGCAGGGAAAAGCAAATGAAGGAAAATAAAGCGTAAGAAAATTTTAAAATAATACTATGAGTCTCGAGCAAAAAATAATGACAGAATTAAAGGCAGCAATGCTGGCTAAGAATGAAGCTGCATTAAGAAGCCTTCGTGCTGTAAAAGCAGCTATCTTATTAGCTAAAACTTCGGAAGGTGCCAGTGGCGACTTAACGGAAGATGATGAAATTAAATTATTGCAGAAACTGGTGAAACAACGAAAAGATTCATTAGAGATCTTTCAGCAGCAGAACAGGATAGACCTGGCACAAAAAGAACAGGAAGAGATCGCTGTGATCGAAAAGTTTTTGCCGGCACAATTAACTGCAGAAGAAATCAAAGCAGAATTAGCCAAGATCATTGCTGCAACCGGGGCTTCTTCACCAGCAGATATGGGCAAAGTGATGGGCGCAGCCACCAAACAACTGGCTGGAAAGGCAGACGGGAAAACGATCTCCACCCTCGTAAAGGAGTTGTTAAACAAATAAAACAACAAGCAGTTTTAAAATTTGCTCAACGATAATTACGTTAGGGAATTAATCATCATTTTGTCATTATGATCCTTGATATTGTTTTTGCTATTGTCATCATTCTTGCTGTTATCAGGGGTTACCAGCGGGGATTGATTATCGGTATCTTTTCATTTGTAGCAATTATCGTTGGATTGGCAGCTGCTATCAAGTTATCCGCTGTTGCAGCCGGTTATATAGGGTCTGCTGTAAAAATTTCCAACCAGTGGCTTCCTGTTGTTTCCTTTATTGTTGTCTTCCTGATCGTGGTATTGCTTATTCGTTGGGGAGCCAATGCTATTGAAAGTACAGTGGAAGTGGTGATGCTGGGGTGGTTGAATAAGCTGGGAGGTATCCTGCTTTATATAGCTATTTATACCATCGTGTTTAGTGTGGTGCTTTTTTATGCAGAGCAGGTAAAGCTTATGCAACCCGGGACCATTCAGCAATCAGTAACTTATTCATATATTCAGCCATGGGGTCCAAAAGCTATTGATAGTTTTGGCCGTATCATACCAGTTTTTAAAGATATGTTTACAGAGCTTGAAAGTTTCTTCGGTGCTGTTTCAAAAGACATTCCCCCCAGGTAATTTCTGAATATTTGAACACCCCGAAACTCTTACCCGGCCAACCAAACGATACATAAGTGAGCCCAAGGGGTAAAAAGCCTGCAAAAGCAAAACAACTTTTTAAAACAAGCCTGTTGCGCCTATATTTGCGGCAACCTCATCCTTTTATACAGCAAACTGAGCGTTTTTGCGCCAAAACGATTATTTTAGTCCCTGAATTTGGGGATAGCACGAACCGAATTGACTGCCCATGGAATACGAGATCAAACAACAGGATAAGTTCAGATTTATTGAAGAAGGCAACGGGGAGCCGTTGGTGCTTTTGCATGGCCTGTTTGGAGCGCTAAGCAATTTCAGGACCCTTATTGAATATTTTAAGCAACATAATAAAGTAATAGTGCCAATGCTCCCGCTGCTGGAGATGGACATATTACATACATCTGTTGGCGGATTGGCCAAGTTTGTCCATAAATTCCTGGATGCAAGAGCACTTGATAAAGTGCATTTAATGGGTAACTCCCTGGGCGGACATGTAGCCCTGGTGCATACATTAAAGCACCCGGAAAGGATAAAATCCCTGATTCTTACCGGCAGCTCCGGTCTTTTTGAAAATGGTATGGGTGATAGTTATCCCAAGAGAGGGGACTATGAATATATTAAGAAAAAGACAGAACTGACCTTCTACGATCCCAATACTGCCACCAAAGAGCTTGTTGATGAGGTTTATAGCATAACCAACAACCGTCTGAAGGCCATTAAGATCATTGCCCTGGCAAAAAGTGCTATCCGAAATAATTTAGGAGAAGAACTCAATCAAATCAAACAGCCTACGTTATTAGTATGGGGGAATAATGATACGATCACCCCGCCATTTGTAGCCCGGGAGTTCAATAAACTGATCCCGAACAGTGAGCTTCATTTTATTGATAAATGCGGGCATGCACCGATGATGGAAGTACCGGATGAATTCAATGCGATACTTCACAAATTTTTGAAAAAGCTCAACGAGCCTGCAACAGTTGGGTAATCGTTGTGGTCTTATGAAAAACAAAGCCGCTATCCATGTTAACCAGGGAATTACCATCTCAAACATTGCCCTGTCTGCATCTTGAGGACAAGGTGTACCAGGCGCTGCAGCTCATGAATGATAATCATGTGACGCACCTGCCCATTGTGGAAGGGGATAAATATGTTGGTATCATCAGCGAAGATGATCTGCTCCAGGCTGAAAATGATAACTCCGAGTTAAACACACTGCAGCAATCATTTGCCAGTACTTCAGTTAAAGAAGATGAACATTTTTTAAAAGCAGTGCAGCTTGCTGCTGAAAATGGATTAAGTGTGGTTCCGGTGGTGAATACTGAAAATGACCTGGTAGCCACCATCGCTTATTCAGATCTTTTGAAACACGCCTCCGAATTCATGAGCCTGAATGAACCCGGCGGCCTGATCGTACTGGAAATGGAAAGCAACCAGTATTCTTTCAATGAGATCAGTAAGCTGGTGGAAACGAATGATGCCCAAATAACCCAGCTCAATACCTCTAATGACCCTGAAACAGGCCTTATGCAAGTAACAATACGCATCAATAAACCTGAGGTTTCAGATATTGTAGCTACGTTTCAGCGATACGATTATACCATCAAACACTACTTCGGCGAGGAACTATATGTCAATGAATTGCGCAGCAATTACGACAACCTGATGAACTATCTGAAGATATAAACGGTTTTTCCCTGTAATATGCTGAAACTCTTGCGAAAACCAGCTAACTTTAGTTGTTTACGATGAACGCTGCCAATGCCGCAGACTTATAAATATTATACCTGGTTAGTACTCTTGCTGATGGCTGGCAATT
>JAEUVP010000244.1 GCA_016786805.1 Chitinophagaceae bacterium
AATTCCACCCAACTGGCCAGGTCGCAACGAAAACCATCAATATCACATTCCGTAACCCAGAATTTCATGGCATCAATCATGGCCTGCACGGTGGACGGGTTATTAAAATCCAGTTCAATGATATCATCCATGCCGGAAGCAATATGAAAATCATTGGTGGCGGTATCTTTCAAATAATATTCGGGATGCTCTTTTGTCCAGCGATGATCCCAACCTGTATGATTAGCCACCCAGTCAATGATCACTTTAAAACCCATTTCATGCGCCTGCTTCACCAGGTTCTTAAAATCATCCATGGTTCCGAACTCAGGATTGATAGCCGTATAATCAGAACAGGCATAAGGGCTACCCAATGTTCCTTTCTTATTTTTTTGTGCTATCGGTGTGATGGGCATGAACCATAAGGTTTGCACACCCATATCTTTTAACCGGGGTAATTCATTAGCAAAAGCATTAAAGGTTCCTTCCGTGCTGTACTGGCGGATATTCACTTCGTAAATATTTGTACTGTGGGCCCATCCCGGGGCACTGAATGTTGTGGTCATACTTTTTTTACTTTTTGTGTCTTTTTCATCGTCCTTCTTCATCAGTTTGCAGGTACTGAGCAATACTGAAAGAGAAATAGCAAGCAACAGGTATCGCATGGTCTGAACTTTTGCGAAAGATAAGAAGAACTCAGGCCCTGAGCTACGGGGTCAGCAATACGAAATATCCCAGTCTCTGTTTTAATCTCAATAGCATATTTTCAGGAACATCCCGCATCTGACTTCTCTGCACTTCTCTCACTATCTTTGCAGTCATGAAGAGTTTTGATGTTCCGATCATTTACCGCAGTCCGCTGATCACCGCTATCAAAAAGAAACGGAAGGAAACGGACAAGATGAAAAAAGATTTCAGCCCCACCCTGCTTGATTTTGGGCCGTTACAAGTTTTCCTGGCCCGTCATTTTGGATTTTGTTATGGTGTGGAAAATGCGATCGAGATCGCTTTCCGGACTGTTGAAGAAAACCCGGGCAAAAATATCTTTTTGTTAAGCGAAATGATCCATAATCCACAGGTAAATGCCGACCTGCAATCGCATGGCATCACTTTTTTACAAGACACATACGGAAAACAGATCATCCCTTTTGAAGCATTGACGGCTGACGACATAGTGATCATTCCTGCATTCGGCACCACATTAGATATTGAGAAGCGATTGAATGATATCGGTATTCAAACAGAAAAATACAATACCACCTGTCCCTTTGTAGAAAAAGTATGGAACCGCAGCGAAGTGATCGCTAAGAAGAATTATACTATTGTGATTCATGGCAAACCCAAACATGAAGAAACAAGAGCTACTTTTTCGCATGCAGCTGCCAATGCCGCTTCGGTGGTAGTGGAAGATATGAAACAGGCGAAGGAACTTGCCCAATATATCACCGGGGAAAAATCGCCAGCTTTATTTGCAGAAGAATTCAAAGGACAGTACTCAGCAGGTTTTGATGTAACGAAAGACCTGCAACGTATCGGTGTTGTCAATCAAACCACGATGCTGGCCAGCGATACACAAGCTATTGCTGATTATTTAAAACAGGTGATGATCGACACATTTCATCCGGTTGTTGCAGAAGATCGTTTTGCCGAAACAAGAGATACACTTTGCTATGCCACAAATGATAACCAGACAGCTGTTACAGGTATGCTGGAAACAGCTGCTGACCTGGCGATCGTAGTGGGAGGATATAATTCTTCCAACACGTCTCATCTTGTTGAGCTTTGTGAAGAAAAACTGCCCACCTATTTTATCAATAGCGAAGAAAAAATAATCTCCGCACAAGAAATACTGCATTATAATTTTCATACCAAAGAAGAAAAACTAACGGCTGAGTTTTTACCAAAGAAAGAACCTGTAAAAATTCTGATCACCAGCGGGGCCTCCTGCCCGGATGCGCTGGTGGAAGGGGTTATTAATAAGCTGTCTGGATTTTTCCCTGTTAACATATCAAATGATCAGCTTATAAAAAGCTTTGAATAAAAAAGGTCTTCATTAGATGAAGACCTTTATAGATTTGTTCATTACTCCTTATTATTTATACAGCAGGTCATAGTACTCATGCGCCATCCGGTTACTGTCAAACTGGAAACGTACATCCTGCATTCCGTTCTTCATCACCTGGCGCCAGGTAGTATAGTTGTTATAATATAATGGAAGAATTTCTTTCTCCAATATCTCGTAGAGTTTATCCAGGTCATACTGGTCCTGTTCATGCGTGGCCATACGGGCATAGTCGGCTTTCGGCACCACGAACCCATTATGTCCATGATTAATGAACTCCGGTATCCAGCCGTCATCGGTAGAAAAATTGATCGCACCATTCATCGCTGCGGTCATGCCACTGGTGCCTGAAGCTTCTCTCGGCACTCTTGGATTATTTAACCAGCAATCCGCAGCCTGCTTCAATCTTTTTGACAATGCCAGTTCATACCCTGTCAGCACCGCTACGTTCTTATATTTCTTACTGATATGCACCAGTTGGTTAAACTCACTGATGGCTGGATGATCTACCGGGTAAGGTTTTCCTGCCCAGATGATCTGCACCGGGTGCTTGGGATTGTTCAATAATTTTTCGAAACGTTCCTCATCGCTTGTCAGCATGCTGGCTCTTTTATACCCGGCAAAACGACGGGCCCAGACAATGGTGAACACATCGGGGTTAAATATTTTACCGGTTTGGTCGGCTACTATTTCAAAAGCCCTTTTCTTCAAATATTTTTTGCGGTCATCAATACCATAATCATCACCGGCTTCCATGAAGCGGTACAATTGTTTATCGGCCCAGTAACGCCAGTTCTGCGCATTGGTAATGGAAATGATCGGGCAGATATTTTCATAGCGGCCCCACATAGCTCTTGATACATGCCCATGCAGTTGCGACACACCGTTGGCTAATTTGGCAAAGCGTAATGCCGCCAGTGAGTGGTTAAACTGGTCATCCGGGTTACCGGTAAGTTTCTTTACCTGGTCAACCGAGAGACCGCAGAAATAACTCATTTTATGACAGAGATAGATATCATGCTTCTCATTCCCGGCTTCTTCCGGTGTATGCGTGGTGAACACCAGGCGTTTTCTTACTTCTTCAATATTGTTCTTATACTTATTGTAGAGATAAAAAGCAGCGGATAAACCATGCGCCTCATTCAAATGATATAACTCAGGATTGAACCCGATCACATCCATCAGTTTGGCACCACCCACCCCCAGCAAAATGAACTGAGCTACTTTGGTGGCCACATTCGCATCATACAAGCGATGTGTGATGGTTTGAGAAACATAATCGTTTTCCGGAACATCTGTGGACAATAAGAACAGCGGTGCTGTTTTAAAGGTCTCCGGGTTCAGGTAATAGACTTTTACCCAAACAGGATGTTCATGTACGTTTATCTGGAACTTGATACCTGTATCTTCCAGGAAGCTGTAATATTTTTCATACCAGGTCACCTGTAAGGTCTGGTCCTGGTGGCGGGCCTGGTCATAATAGCCATATTTCCATAAAATACCGATACCCACCATGTTCTGGCGGAGTTCGTAAGCACTGCGAAGATGAGACCCTGCAAGAAAACCCAAACCTCCACTGTATATCTTTAAGGGCTGGTGAGTGGCAAACTCCATTGAGAAATAAGCAACTTTCTTAGTATAAGCCTGGTCAACGGGGTACGGAACTGAATATTTAGTAAAACTCATATTGTGTCTTTTTTACACGAGGCTGCAATATAAAATTTAATTATGAATAGGAAACAGATTTAGGCCGGAAAGGAAATTATCCACAGGTAATGAAATAGTTGAACAAATATCCCCGCAAACGTTAGCAAGGGAGAATTATTTTCTTTTGGTAAGTTTTGTTTTTACAGTTTTAGGCTTGACTTCTTTTTTCCGGGGAAAAAAGCCATCAAAGGCACAACGCAAACCCCTGTGTGCTCCGCAGCCTTCCATCTCCTTCAAGGTAACCGAAGAAGAAGTGAAACGGAATTGCAATACGCAGGGATCACCGCCTACTTTGTACTCGGCCAGGTTGGCTGACCTGATCATGGCTTCTCCTTTCAATTCCCCCGTACAGGCACCATTGTCTTTTTCAAAATGAATAAAGAAAGTCAGGCGGTCCGCTTTTCTTCCATCCCGGATAGAAACAAGATTTAATTTACCGGTGGTATAATCAGCTGATAACTTATGTTTACGGGGCAATGTGTCAATAGGGTTGATCAGTTCGGTCACTTTATCTTCCAGTGCATCCGTCATGATCAGCATGAAATTTTTGGCATCCGCATTCAGCACATATACATCTTTCCCTTCGCTCAAACTACCATCGGTATTCTTCCGCAACTGTGTTTTGGTGATCGTGTACCTCCTGTCAATGACTGTTGTTCGTACCGAAGACTTTGGAAGATCTGTCCGGATGGCAGGGAGGCTGGCTAAAAATGTATTGGCCTTATCCAATGCAATAATGAACGCTGCTTTTTTGCCCGCACCAACTACTTTGGCAAAAAGATAAGTCTCTGCACCGTCAACTTTCGTTTTTCCAAGGGGATATATCTTCAACTTCTTGTCTTTTCCAAAAACCTTCCCTAATACTGAATCAGGAACGAACTGGGTAAACACTTTATAGCTGATCCGTAAGGAATCATTGTCCTTTTTTAACAAGAGGCTGTCTTCAAAAGCAAATGGAAGATCGGTAGGTTGAAAAAAATCAACAAAATCGGTCACTTCAACGGGCTCATCGCCGGCCAAAGAAGGCTTTTTTTTATCCTTGCAGCCTGTTAGCAGTACAAAAGAAAGGGCCAGCAACAACGATTTCCTGAAAAGGGTCATAGACATGAATTGGATGCCGAAAATAAGCGTTTCCGCCCTACCGTCAAAGAAGGCATTTGGAAGCCTGCTGATAATAATTTAGATTTGTCTAAAAATATTTTTAGCCGTGCTGAATTATTCTACCAGCGAAGAAAATTATATCAAGGCCATCTATCACCTGCAGCAGCAGGATGGCAACGTAACCACGAACGAACTGGCCGCTGAACTGAAGGCAAAACCAGCTTCCATCACCGATATGATGAAGAAACTGAAAGCCAAAAAATTGTTGCATTATGAACCCTACCAGGGTTTCAGTCTCAGCAATGAAGGCAAAAAAGTAGCCCTGGGTATTATCCGCCGGCACAGGTTATGGGAGTTTTTTTTAGCAGAGAAACTGAAATTCACGTGGGATGAAGTGCATGAAGTGGCCGAACATTTAGAACATGTGAGTAGTAAGAAACTGATTGACAAACTGGATGAATTCCTGGGTTTCCCGAGGGTGGATCCGCATGGAGATCCGATACCTGACCAGGACGGAAAAATCGAAACCAGCCGGCAGGTTTGTTTGCTTGATTTGCCTTTTAATAAATCGGCGGTGGTCAGTCATGTAAGTGATCAGTCAACCGAGATACTGGAATTGCTGAAACATAAAAATATCGTCATTGGTACCAAGCTGGAAGTAAAGAAAAAATTCTCCTTTGATAATTCTATGGAAGTAAAAGCCGGCCGTCAGCCTGTATTTACCATCAGTGAACAATTAGCTAAAAACATTTTTGTGAAGTATGGCGCATAAAGATCACCATGATATATCGCTGAGTGAAGTACATGAATCAATAGACACCACCCGTACCAACCGGCCCGTCTGGAGAAAGATACTGTCCTTCTTTGGCCCGGCCTACCTGGTAAGTGTTGGTTACATGGACCCCGGCAACTGGGCGACTGACCTGGCCGGTGGCAGCCAGTTTGGTTATAAACTGATCTGGGTGCTGCTGATGAGCAACCTGATGGCATTACTGCTCCAAAGTTTATCCGCAAGACTTGGTATTGTAAGACGAAGAGACTTGGCACAAGCCAACCGGGAAACCTATCCCCGCAAAGTAAATATTGCTCTCTATATCCTGGCAGAAATAGCCATTGCTGCCACCGATCTTGCTGAAGTACTGGGTATGGCCATCGGTTTGCAATTATTAACCGGGCTTCCTTTGATCTGGGGTGTATTGATCACCGTACTGGACACATTTCTTTTATTGTTTTTGCAGCGGCTGGGGATGCGGAAAATGGAAGCATTCATCATCGCCCTGGTATTCATCATCGGTGCTTCGTTTTTAATTGAGATCATATTAGCCAAACCTGATCTTGGAGAAGTGGCAGCTGGATTTGTGCCACATATTCCTAACGATGCTGCGCTATATATCGCTATTGGTATTATCGGTGCTACGGTAATGCCGCATAATTTATACCTGCATTCTGCTTTAGTACAAACAAGAAAAATAAAAAGAGATAAGCAGGGTATCAAAAGAGCATTGAAACTGAATTTCCTGGACAGCTTTATTGCTCTCAATCTTGCCTTCTTTGTCAATGCGGCCATCCTTGTTTTAGCAGCCACTGTTTTTTTCAAAACGGGCCGCACCGAAGTGGCTGAAATAAAAGATGCCCATCATTTGCTGGACCAGTTGTTAGGTACCAAGCTGGCTCCTGCCCTTTTTGCTATTGCGTTGATTGCGGCAGGTCAAAGCTCAACAGTGACAGGAACATTAGCCGGGCAGATAGTAATGGAAGGCTATCTGCGGTTACGGATCAATCCCTGGGTCAGAAGGTTACTTACCAGGTTAGTGGCGATCATACCTGCTGTGATTGTTATCTTAATAAACGGGGAAGATAATATTGACAGCCTGCTGATCTTAAGCCAGGTGGTCCTGAGTTTGCAATTAGGTTTTGCCATTATTCCCCTGATCCATTTTGTAAGTGATAAGAAAACGATGGGTAGCTTTGCTATTAAACCATGGGTGCAAATGCTGGCATGGCTGATCACAGCCGTACTGGTGTACCTGAATATCCGCATGGTATCCGGCGAAGCCATTGACTACTTCAATCATTCTGATAATATGTTCTGGAAAGCAGTGATCATAATGGGCGGTTTGCTATTTGTAGCCTTACTGGTCATTTCAATTGTATATCCCCTGCTGAAAAAAAACCGGAAAGATGTGATGATACAGCTTCACCCGGAGGCAGAAGGTTTGCAGTCGTTAGCAGTACCCTCCTATTATAAAATTGCCGTGGCACTTGACTTCAGTGAGAATGATAAGAAAATATTATCCCATGCAATTGGCCAGGGAAATAAAGACACCGTATACAGTCTGATCCATATCGTGGAAAGTGTTTCGGCCCGTATCTATGAGCAGGATAGTGATGACCTGGAAACGTTGAAAGATAAAGAGCACCTTGAATTCTATGTACAGCAACTGAATGAAAAAGGGTTTTCTGCTGAAGCCAAACTCGGGTATAGTAACCGGTCAAAAGAGATCGTTCGTTTAGTAAAAGAAAGTGGTGCTGAAATGCTGGTGATCGGTGCCCATGGGCATACGGGAATCCGTGACCTGATCTATGGAGAAACGATCAATGCCGTGCGGCATGACCTGAAAATACCGGTGCTGGTGGTTAACCTTTAACCGCCATTTTTGTGAGATGACCTTTTATCAGGTGTTTAAAACGACTGAAGGTTTCCGGTTTAATATTGAGATAAGAAGCCAGGTATTTCTGCGGCACCCGCTGCATCAGTTCAGGGTTCCTGGTCACAAAATTTAAAAATCGTTCTCTTGGTGTCATCTTCACCATCTGCATCTGCCAATTGTCCTTAATGATCATTGCAAACGTAACGATCAGGCGGCCGAGATGCTCCATTTTATGCGATTGCTGGTACACTCTTTCCAGGTCTTCATAAGAAATAGACACCAGCGTTGATGATTCAATAGTTTCAATAGTATAATCGGAAGGAGTGCGACTGTGGAATGATTCCTGGCTCAGGATCAGGTGGCCTTCCATGGAGATCTGTGTGTTGATCTCATGATGGCCTTTCTTATAATATTTTCGAACAAGCCCCCTGACAATAAAGTTGAAATGATTTTCAACATCCCCTGTCTTTGTAATTACTTCTTTCTTCCCAAACCGCCGGACCTTACATACCGGTAATAGGTGCTGGTTAAACTCAGCATCTGTAAGATCTGTGAATCTTTTTAAATAATTCAGGAATGACTTTACAGAGTCCATACTACTAATTGCCTTAAAAGTTACAACTTTTTGGATTGATTTGAATCAATCCCGGAAAAATTTACTACAAAAGTACGGCACAATATCTTCTGCCCGCATGACATAAGTCACATTTGATAATATTGTAGATTTGCCAACCCTGAATTTTAACCCAAAATCAATGTTTTTATGGCCCAAAAGATCAAAGTAGCTAAACCGGTAGTAGAACTGGATGGAGATGAAATGACACGCATCATCTGGAAATTCATCAAAGACAAACTGATACTTCCTTATGTTGAAGTAGATATCAAATATTATGATCTCGGCATGGAATACCGTGACCAGACGAATGACCAGGTAACCGTGGACGCTGCCAATGCCATCAAAGAACATGGTGTGGGTATCAAATGCGCCACCATCACCCCGGATGAAGCAAGGGTGAAAGAATTCAACCTGAAACAAATGTGGAAGAGCCCGAACGGTACGATCCGTAACATTTTGGATGGAACTGTGTTCCGGGAGCCGATCGTTATTAAAAATATTCCCCGCTTAGTGACCAACTGGACAGCCCCGATCATTGTGGGCCGTCATGCTTTTGGCGACCAGTACCGGGCCACGGATACCGTAATTAAAGGAAAAGGTAAACTGACCATGACCTTTACGCCGGAAGGTGGAGGTGAACCCCAAACTTTTGAAGTATTCAATTTCAAAGGCGATGGTGTGGCCATGTCGATGTACAATACAGATGAAAGTATCATGGGTTTTGCCCGGAGTTGTTTCAATATGGCGTTGAGCAAAAAATGGCCTTTATACCTTTCTACCAAGAACACCATCCTGAAAAAATATGATGGCCGCTTCAAAGATATTTTTGAAGACATTTACCAGAACGAATTCAAATCGCAGTTCGAAGCAGCAGGCATTGTATATGAACACCGCCTGATAGATGATATGGTGGCCAGTGCCCTGAAATGGAATGGCAACTTTGTTTGGGCCTGTAAGAACTATGATGGCGATGTACAAAGCGATACGGTGGCCCAGGGCTTCGGTTCACTCGGGCTGATGACCTCTGTACTGATCACCCCTGATGGTAAGACCATGGAAGCGGAAGCTGCACATGGCACCGTTACCCGTCACTACCGGGAACACCAGAAAGGCAAACCAACCTCTACCAACCCTATCGCTTCCATCTTTGCCTGGACAAGAGGCCTGGCATTCCGTGGCAAACTGGATAATAACCAGCCGCTGATCGAGTTTGCCAACGCACTGGAAGCTGTTTGTATTGAAACCGTGGAAGAAGGCAAGATGACGAAAGACCTTGCTGTATGTATACATGGCAATAAGGTAAATCATGGCGATCATTACCTATACACGGAAGAATTCCTGGATGCTATTGATGCCAACCTGAAAAAGAAAATGGGTCTTTAATCCCTTTACTGTTTTTTTGAGAACGGGATTACGAAAGTGATCCCGTTTTTTTATGTAATAATTTTTAATTTCATTACATGATCGTCCCCATACCAACCACACATTTATTTTTGGTGCTGGATCAGCAGTTAATTGAACTGTTACAGTCTTTATCAAAAGAAGATTGGTATAAACCAACCATCGCCAAGAAATGGCAGGTAAAAGATATTGCGGCGCATTTACTGGATGGAAACATCAGGACTTTATCGTTGTCAAGAGATAAACACCCGCTACAACCTGATAAACCTATTAACAGTTATGAAGAACTGGTGAACTATCTGAATGAGCTTAATGCAACTTGGGTGCAGGCCAGTAAAAGAATGAGCCCGGAATTGATAACTGAGTTACTGGCATCCACCGGCCAACAATTCTGCAGGTATATTGCTTCACTTGATCCCTTTGAAGATGCACTATTCAGTGTAGCATGGGCGGGAGAAGCAGTTTCTAAAAACTGGTTTCATGTGGCGAGAGAGTACTCGGAAAAATTCATTCACCAGCAGCAGATAAGAGATGCCGTAGGCAAACCCGGTCTCTTTAGCCGGGAACTCTTCTACCCTTTTATGGATACATTTATGTGCGGCTTGCCGTATACATACCGGGATGTGCAGGCTGCTGATGGAACAGTTATCTCTATGCATGTAACCACTGATGCAGGCGGCAAATGGTATCTATCCCGTAACAACGATCAATGGCACCTTGCAAAAGAAACTGAAAAGGATATTGCTGCTACTGTTACTATTGACCCCGATACTGCCTGGAAACTATTTTCTAAAGGGATAACAGCAGCTGAAGCAGGAACACACGTTCAGATATCCGGGGACGTTGCTTTAGGTACGGTTGCGCTGCAAATGGTATCGGTCATGGCCTAGTTACCAGGATACCCTGCTCATGGTATAGCGAAACTGTTTCCATTGATTATCTTGAGAGCTAAACCAACCTGCTCATGAATTATATCGCCATTGCTGCTGCACCCGGTATCGCTATCTGCCTGATCATTTTTTACCGGGATATTTACAACAAAGAACCCAAACTAAATCTTATTGTCAGTTTTATACTGGGAGGCCTGTCTATTTTACCTGCTGCTGAACTGGAAAAATATTTTGCAGATAAAGTGGTAGATGGCTCAGTAGCCGGCGTGGCCATCTTCGCTTTTCTCGTGGTGGGATTAAGCGAAGAGCTTTGCAAATTCTTCTTTCTGCGCAGCTACTCCTACCGGCAGAAAAGTTTTGACGAACCACTGGATGGCATTGTGTACAGCCTGATGGTGAGTATGGGTTTTGCTACGGTGGAAAATATTCTATATGTCACCAGGTATGCCGAATTGGGTATGGGCTACCAGGTTGCTTTTCAAAGGATGTTCCTCAGTGTACCGGCACATGCTACTTTTGGCATCATCATGGGTTATTTTGTGGGGAAAGCCAAATTTGATTCAGCCAGGAGCCTGTGGCTAATGATAGTTGGTGTTGGTGCTGCTGTCTTCTTCCACGGCTTGTATGATTTCTTTTTATTCATTAATCAATACTCGCTGGTGGGGCAAAATGTAAGTGAATTACTATTACTGGGAGGTGCAATTGTATCATTAATTGTAGCTTTGGTGCTAAGCCGCAACCTGACAAAGCAGCACCGTAACCTGTCACGGCAAATGTTTAATGATCAAAATAAAACAACCAGTGTTTGAGATACAAAGAGCTTCAGTTAGCGATATTCCCCTGATCCGTGAACTGGCCTTTCAAGTATGGCCACAAACCTATGCTTCGATGATATCTGCTGAGCAGATCGATTATATGCTGGACATGATGTACAGCGAAGCTTCATTAGAAAAACAGATCAGTGACGGAGCCCGGTTTATTTTTGTTTATGAGAATAAAGAACCGGTGGGCTTTGCTTCTTACCAGGAAATGAGTCCTGCTGTTTTCAAGCTGCATAAACTCTATGTGCTTCCTTCCCAGCAGGGAAATGGTACCGGCCGCTTTATCATTGAGCATATCATCGGAGAAATAAAACCTCTTGGAGCCAAGGCGCTGCAATTACAGGTCAACCGGCGTAATAATGCTAAATATTTCTATGAGAAGAATGGCTTTTCAGTGATCAAAGAATTCGACTTTGATATTGGCAACGGTTATGTGATGGATGATTATGTGATGGAGAAGAAACTGTAAATCTTACCCTATTCGTTCTTCAGTACATTTTTACAATCCAGGTATTTGGAGGGGTCCAGCTGCGTTTCAAATTGGTACATCAGCATTTCTACTTTCCCCCCGGGGTCAATGATACCAATGGGCTGGCCAGCTTTTATAAGTGTATTTTTCGAAACCACCGTTTTATTCAAACCCGTGTACCAGAAATAATAATCTTTGTTATTGATCTTTGAAAAAATAACAACCCCATATTTTCCTTCCTCATCAATTTCCACATTCGTTACTCTTGCATTGGCTACTGATTTTACAATACTGTCGGGCAAACTGGTGAGTACAATACAAAGGTCAGGCGGATCATACTGTATGGCATTTTTAGGAGGCGGCACCACCACAGCTTCTTCCAGCGGGCAGAACAAACGGATGCTGTCTTTTTGTGCCAGCAACTGCTGTGGTAACAGGAAAAAAATAGTTAGTAGTAAAAGTAGCTGTGTTTTTTTCATATTGCCGAAACCAATTTGATCAGGAACGGTGTATCTGCAATTTCATGGCCATATCTGAACCCATTGCCTCTGCTGAAATGCCATAGCCATTTACCAACACTCCTTTAAGACCATTCACGGATTCAATGGCATAGACCACAGCTTCATCTGCAGGATCAGTATTCCCTTCAAAGCGGTGCACCTCCACGATCTCAAAATCACTTATATCCAGTTTATGCGGATGACATACAAGACAATTTTCTTCTAAATTAAAATCAAGATCAAAGCCTCGTGTTTTCAGGTCATTCACTGCTTCTGATAAAGTATCGTATGTGTACATTTTTATTCCATTTTACTTATACTGAAGTTACTCTTCTTTTTTCACCCGGCAATCCCCCGAATCAATCAGCCAAATACCAACTGGTGTGTTTGTTTAATGATCCCCATGACAAAGATGCTTTGCACATGCCCCATATTTTCGATCTGGCTCAGTTTATTCACATGAAAATCATGATACGCATTCATATCCTCGCACATGACTTTCAGCATAAAATCAAATTCCCCTGAAATCGTATAACACTCCACCACATCGGGCATCAACTGGATGGCTTTTACAAACTTGGTACCCGCTGTCTTATTGTGTTCCTTTAATGACACATAGCAAATAGCGATCAGGCTTTTCTTTACTTTGGCATGATCTACTAAAGTGGCATATTGTTTTATTACCCCGCTTGCTTCCATCCGCTTGATACGTTCATGAACCGGCGTGGTACTCAGGTGTATTTTTTCGGCAATTTCCTTAACTGTTATCCTTGCATTTTGCTGCAGCAGGTTCAGTATGGCCATGTCTTTAGCATCCAGTATCATATCGGTAACAGCTGTTTTTTCTGTTTTAGTAGCTTTTGCCATCAGTAAAAAGGGTTTTTAACTTTTAATAATCCATTTAAAGGAGATTCTCCCAAATTTATACAATTCCTTAGAATAATATTCTATAATACTATTTTTGTCCTCTAAAAACACAAACATGTCAACAGTAACTAAATCCATTGACTTTAGCCTTCCCTACAAAGTGGCCGATATCAGCCTGGCTGAATGGGGTCGCAAAGAAATTCGTTTAGCCGAAGCAGAGATGCCTGGCCTGATGTCTATCCGTAAAGAATACGGACCTTCTCAGCCCTTAAAAGGTGCAAGAGTAGCTGGTTGTTTGCATATGACCATCCAGACTGCCGTTTTGATCGAAACCTTAACAGCACTTGGTGCTGAAGTAAAATGGAGTTCCTGCAATATCTTCTCTACGCAGGATCATGCTGCGGCTGCTATTGCTGCTGCCGGTATCGGTGTATTTGCCTGGAAAGGACAAACACAGGAAGAAGCTGACTGGTGTATTGAACAAACCTTATTCTTCGGTGGTAAAGACAAACCTTTGAACATGATCCTTGACGATGGTGGTGACCTGACCAACATGGTACTGGATACTTACCCTGAATTAATACAGCATGTAAAAGGTATCTCTGAAGAAACAACTACCGGTGTTCACCGCTTATATGAGAGAGTGGCAAAAGGTACCTTACCAATGCCTGCTATCAATGTGAACGATTCAGTTACCAAATCTAAATTCGATAATAAATACGGTTGTAAAGAATCATTAGTGGATTCTATCCGTCGTGCTACGGATGTAATGCTGGCTGGTAAGATTGCGGTGGTTGGCGGTTATGGTGATGTGGGTAAAGGTTCAGCTGCTTCTTTAGCAGGAGCTGGTTGCCGTGTGATCGTTACCGAGATCGACCCGATCTGTGCATTACAAGCTGCAATGGATGGTTTTGAAGTAAAGAAAATGATCGATGCGGTAAAAGAAGCTGATATTGTTGTTACGGCGAGCGGTTGCCGTGACCTGATCCGTGGTGATCATTTCAAACTGATGAAAGATAAAGCCATCGTATGTAACATTGGCCACTTTGATATCGAGATCGATATTGCCTGGCTGAACCAGAATTATGGTCATACAAAAGATACCATTAAACCACAGGTGGATATCTATAATGTGGATGGTAAAGACATCATCATTCTGGCAGAAGGCCGCCTGGTGAACCTGGGTTGCGCTACCGGTCATCCCTCATTTGTAATGAGTAACTCCTTCTCTAACCAGACCCTGGCTCAAATAGAACTGTGGCTGAACCACAAGAACTATGAGAATAAAGTATATGTGCTTCCTAAGCACCTGGATGAGAAAGTGGCCCGTTTGCACCTAGCCAAGATCGGTGTTGAACTGGATGAACTGACCACGGCACAGGCTGAATACCTCGGCATCAGTAAAGAAGGTCCGTTCAAAGCAGAACATTACAGGTATTAATACTTGTTAGTTTATTTATACAAAAGCCCCTGCAGTTGCTGCAGGGGCTTTTTCTTTCGACCAAATAAGTTATGCTGCGAGATCAGGAAAGGTAAAAGAGATGGTAGCCACTCTTGCTCTCGGATCTTTAATGGCAATATGTCCGCCAATTTCAACAGCTTCGGGTTCGATGGAACTGACGCTGAATGCCAGTGCATATCCGTTGTAATTATTCCTTTCCTGTATCTGCAGTACTACGATACCATGGTATCGTTCCGCTGTAATATGAATTTCTCCATGGCGGGAATTCATGATCACTGTATCCAGCAATTCTTTCAGGATAGGAATTACCTTAACTTTTTCAACTCCCAGTACAACCCCCTGCCCAACTTCATTCATAACAATGGTTTTGTTGTGAATGGCAGCAGGCAGGGAACTGTTAACCAGGGTACTGACAAGTTGCTGCAAAGAAGTTCCTTGGACGGTATCATCCGCAGCAAGATCTGTTTGCTTTTCCATAAGGTACTGTTTTGGCGGTTTTCAAAGGATTGGGATCATCGGGTTTTTCAAGGCCTGGCTTTTTCAAAGGATCGGATAAACGGGCTTTTCAAAAGGATTGGTTTGGTTTTCTCAGGATTGGATCATCGGTTTTTCAAAGGATTAATGTCTTCTGGTTAGTTTCACTGGTATTGGAATTTCATAGGTCAAAGTACGCACAGCTTCTACCGGCAAAAAATAGGACAACATCCTAATCTGCTGTACTATTTGATACTACATCCTTAACAGATTTATAATGAATACATAAGTGTTAACCCTGTTTCCTCGTAATACCCGTTGGTCTTTTTACGCATTTATTACTGTCCAAAAAAGCCACTTACTAAGTAGTAAGTATTTCCTATATTTGGAAAATGACGGTCAGGCCAACCGATACAAAAGAAGAAATTCTACGATTAGGCACCGAGCTGATACAGGTGTACGGTTACAATGCTTTCAGCTATGCTGATATCTCTAAAGAGCTGGATATTAAAAATGCCGCCGTTCATTATCATTTCCCGGGAAAAGAAGATCTTCTGGCAGGGATCATTGACCAGTATATTCAACGCTATAAAGAACTTGGGGAGAAGATCAACGCTCCCGGTATTACAGCCAAACAAAAATTGGATGTTTTCATAAGTCGCTATACAGACCTGTGCGAACAAAATAAGATCTGTATCATTGGTTCTGTATGTTCTGATTACAACACCATGCCTGAATCAGTAAAGGCTAAATTGGGGGAACTGATCGAAATGGTGTTAGGGATGGTGGAAAAAGTATTACAGCAGGGAAAGAAAAACGGGGAATTGGATTTCCCGGAAACAGCAAGAGTAAAATCCTTACTGATCATGACCAACCTGGCTGCAGGGGTACAATTAGCCCGCATCACAGGGAAAAAAGATTATATGGCCATCTGCAAAAGTATTATTGACCAGGTAAGTACATAAAAATTTTATCTATATAACTTACTTATTAGTAAGTAATAAATACTTAATCATTAAAACCAAAAACCATGAAACATGTTCTTTCCCTCGCATTATTCTCTCTTTGCCTTGTATTAATAGCTAATACAAATTCCCTGGCCCAGGCCCCTGCCGGTTTTAAAACCGGTTATATTATCCTGAATGACAACACCCGTAAAGAAGGATTTGTCAAAGAAAATTTCAAATCAAAAGCAGCTGTCATTTTCCAGGATGCGGATGGTAAAAAAACAGCCTATAGCGGCAATGATATTAAAGAAACCGGAATAGACGGTATTACTTATATCAGCTATAGCAGTGATTTTTTTAAACTGGTTAGCAGTGGCGCAAAGGCTTCCCTCTTCCAGAAAGTAACCGATGCTTCCGGCCAGATCATCTTTAATGGCTCTGAGGCTGTAGGTGTAAGTTCTGGTTCAGAAGGTGGTATTAAAGATTTTTTCATCAGGACCAGTAAAGAAAATTCCCTTCACCTGGTAACAAAAAAGAATTTCCAGTCTGTTATTTCCACTTATTGCGGCGACTGTCCCTCTGTAACAGAGAGTGCCAACAACAAAACCATCACTTATGAAAAACTGCAAGAAGTAATTCAGTTATATAACGAATGTAAATAAAAGATATCTCCATATAATATTTCCTGTGTAATGAAGAACCTGCCTGCTGTCCAGCAGGCTTTTTTATTTACACGGACTTGTTTCGTATTTTTAGACCAGTAACTCATTCAGCAAAACTTTTGTTCATAAACAAACCATATCATTTTAAAGGATACTTGTTGTGTTTCTTTTTCTGCTGGATTTCTGGTAATGCTGTTGCTTTTACGGGTTACAGGGATTCTGTTCGCAGATCTACGCTGGAAGATGCAGCCGCTTATTTAAGAGTAATGCCCAAACTGGACTCCAGCATTTTCTGGCCCCACATCAAACCTGACTATTTTCTCGAAAACCTGAATCTATATGTAGAAAAACCGGATTATACTTTTGAAAGCCGGAATACAAATTTCTGCGGTTACACTGCTTTGTCATTAGTAACCCTTGATCATGACCCGCTGGGGTTTGTAAAACTGCTGATACAACTCTATAAAGAAGGAAAAGCAAAAATGGGAAGGGCTGTACTGGAGCCCTCTGCTGCAGTGCGGAGTATGGCGGGCAATTTAAAATACAAGGGGATGCTGGATATCAACCCTGCCACACAAATGTGGTTCCTTACCCTGGCCGATCATTTTAAAGGTTATCTCAACCTGTTCAATAAACGATACGATCGTGGTGATGAAAACAGGATGTGGGCCGCTACGAATTTTGCCAAATTCAACCGGATGCTGCGAAAATTATTTGATTGGAAAGTGCAGGCCCGGGGTGCCGACCTGGTCCGGCCTTCTGTTGACGATCTTTATACGTTTGTGAAGGAGAAATCAGGGAAAGGGACTGTTTTTCTATACCTGAACAACCGCCTGTTATATAAGAAAAAACATGTGGCCACCCGGTTCGGTATTCCCACCCATTATGTTTTATTAGTGGATATTCAGAAAGACAACAATGTCATTCATATCACTTATTCTGATGGAGGAAGAAAAACAAGTCAGCAGATCAGCCCCGACCTGCTGAAGAAAATTACTTACGGTATCACTTTTTGCACAGAACGAAAATAATGCAGAAGATCATTTACCATATTATCCTTGCTTTTTCCCTGGGCAGTATTATGGCCTGTTCAACAACTGGTAAAAATTTTGCCACCCGTTATTACAATGAGAATAAAGATATGCTGGACAGCATCCGTAACCGGTTCAGAAATTCCTACAACAACAAACCCTATCACCTCCAGTTCGAAGACAGGAACTTCCGCTACATCTCCTTTGAAATACTGACTGACAGCACCCGGCAGATCTACCGTTTTGACTTGCAGGAAAAAGATTTTACAGATACACTGGAAAAATACAAGTACCCGGCTGCAGAGATCATCGGCCTGGCTGCTGATATGCAACGAATACAATGTACCTGGATCAGCAAACTGGACTATTATGAAAACAGGGAGCAAAAGAACCTTGTATTTATTTCCATCCGTAGTAACCGGCTTAAATCCCTGCTCAGCGGTGAAAAGTATTATGCCCTTGCCTTTTTTAATGACCGCCAGTTCTTCGACAAACAGGGAAGACTTACTGATAAAACTGAACGAAGAAGGATGAGAGAAATTAACGGGCAGGTATTTTACCGGATTACGGATCGTATTTGCTATGCCATTACCGGCAATTTCAGGTAAAAGGAAATACCCATTCCCTGTTATTACAGAAAATGGGTATTAAAAGAATTATGACTTATAATCTTACCGCCGTACCGGTAGCGATCACCATCAGCATACTGCCGCTGGCACCTACGGTTTCAAAATCAAGATCAACACCCAGGATACCATTGGCTCCCATGGCCTGTGCTTTCTGGGATAATTCTCTCAACGCATCCTCTTTGGCTTCTTCCAGTACTTTCTCATAGGTTTTACTTCTTCCCCCAAATACATCCCGCAGGCCACCGAGAAAATCTTTGAAGATATTGGCACCAATAATACTCTGTGCATTGATAACACCGAGGTATTCCTGCACAGGTCTTCCGTCCACTGTACTTGTTGTTGTAATGATCATTGTATGGTTTGTTTTAATTTTTCAAAAATAGTTCTTAGTTCTGAATTTTCTGTAACGACAGCACCGGCTGCGGCTTCACGGATATAACCAATCCGTTTATCAATGTCCGGGTGACTGCCTAAAAATTCGGGCAGGGAGGAAGAAGGGCCTGCATTCTTTAGGTGTTGGAAAAGATCAGCAAATCCTTTTGTATCAATTTTTCTTGCTTTCAGTAATTCAAGCCCGTCCATATCGGCCTCTTTTTCCAGTGATCTTGAATAAGTCAGTGATTTCAGGTTATCCGCCTGGTCAACCAGGACAGAGGTCACAGATCCGAATTTCCCTAACAGCAGGCTGATAAATATTTTGGAGCCTAATTTTCTGAAAATAGCTTTCGTGGAATGTTTATTATTGACATGGGTAAATTCATGGGCCAGCAGGGCAGCCAACTCCGGATAAGTTTCTACAGCATCTAATAAGGCGGTATAGACCACGATACGTCCTCCGGGTAAGGCAAATGCATTCACCGTCTCTCCTTTTACAACTGTAATGCGGATATTATAAGCAGTCCGCACATTCATGGCAGCAAAAAAATGGTTGACAGCAAAACTTGCGGCGGTATCTTCCTGTTCATCCAGTCTCATTCCGGAATAGGCCGCATCACCAAAACCTTCCTCTGTTTTTACAGAAACCTGCGAAGCCATTTTTTCTGCCATCCAGGGAACCAATAAAAAATATAACAACACTAACCCGCCGGCCACTCCAAAAAATATCAGCGAATTCCTTCCCCATTCCTTTGCTTTATCTTTTTGATGCCAGGGTTTTTGCTGTTCTGCCTGCAGGGCACTGATATAAGAGGCCGCATCTTTGCCATTAACAAACAGTTCAATACTCTTGTCATTGCTATTCCTGATCCTGGTAGCCTGGGATGAAAGATCAAAGACGGCTTCCACATCAGTGATATTCCATTTCAGGGTTTGGTGATGGCCGGAAACAGACCGGTAACCGATATGCACTTCTTTTTCAAATACCAGTACCGTTGCTTCACTGGCCTCAGTACCGGGAAGAGAATACGTTCCTAAATATGATTTCACAACTATTGATTTGATCGAAACTGTAAATTACAACAACTCCATTATTGCAATAGTGCTGGGGCTTCTTTGACAATACAGGCAGCCAGTTCCATCACTACCTGCTGCTGGTCGGGATCCAGTGAGATCGTTATTTCTTTTTTGTCAGTACCGGTGAATATGATCTTTTCGATCTTCTGTGTTGCCATTTTCCGGAGAAATGGTGCCGGCGTAGCCGTATTACGGAAGATGATATGAAAAAGGCCCTCGCAATTCATGGAGCCTCCATTACGCTGGGATTGCTTCACCTTACTGCCAACGAAAAAAATAGCAGCAGTGGAGGCATCTGTAAAACAGCGGTCCGCTCCCAGCACTGAGAATAACAGATCTACTTCGGCTTTCCGGGCATCAATAGAAAGAGAAGCCCCGGTAAGGGGGATAAAACCGGTAGAAATGGTTCTTTCCTTGGTATAAGGGTCAGTTTCTTTGATAAGCTTACAATCCTGTGCCAAGAGGGTTAAAGGCATAGCCAGTATGAGGAGTAAAACAAATTTCATATATAAAGTATTACTTAAAGATAAAACGAAGCTTGTGAAAATTAATACAAGATTCTATCCCCTTCAATCAAAATAATTATATACCATCAACTTTGTGAACAACTTTTAGCTTCTGAATGTTCTGTTAGCATAGTAATTGCACTACTGCCTTACTAATAATGCTAACTTATGGAGATAAAATTTATCAGGGCCATTCAATTCACCCGGTTGGTAAAGGCTGGCGGACGGTTACGGGAATTCAATTTCAGGAAATTGAATGGTGGAGATACAGAACGTTTCAGCATTAACGTGGTAGATGACCGTGGGGAGAGGATCTTGTTCCAGATGGTAAAACAGGAGAATGGCTGGAAACTTTCGGCGCAGCAACTCCCAGTCTGGATAGAACAGAATGAGAAACAATTACACCAGCTGATCGAAGAAGAGTTGCCAGATAACAGGTGACCCGGCTTATATTACTTATCATTTGCAAGGAATCTTTTACGGATCGCTTCTAATTCCCGGTCTGTCAGTGCAGATGTTTTCTTCAATAAACTTACAAAATAGTCAATCTCTTTTTGAGTGCTGGGGCAGCCCATATTTTCCTTTGTCCCATCGGTGCTATAGGCAGGTACAACCCTTGAGTCACCCAATACTTTCCCGGTTGCATCCTGTATCATCCAGAAGGGAATACTGGCATTATTATCATTATGTTTCTGTAGCAGTTCACCAGCACCGGGATTGTTTTCACTTTCATCAAATTCAAAAGCCACCAGGTCTACGATGATATAACTGCTATCGAAAAATGCTTTGATCTTTTTGTCATTCATGGAGGCCTGCATGGTCTTACAGGGGCCACACCAGGAAGCATGAAAAATTATAAAAACATTTCTTTTCTTAGTAACAGCTTCCTTATACGCCTTTTTCAGTAAGGCATTTGCGGAAGGAAGAGATTGTTGTGCTAAACCCTTACCGGCAAAGAAAAAAAGAGACAGCAATATTACCAGGTATTTGCTTTTCATGACTGCTAAATTAAATAAGCCCATTATCCTGCTGCCTCTACCGGTTATTTAAATTTCAGGTTTAATGAAACAATATTGGCATTAAGCCCGTTGGTTCTTGTATAATGACCATATCGCAGTTCCAGTGTATTTAGTCGCTGTATTCCAAACACACCTTTGGGGGGTGCGACCCTGAACCCGGCGCCGTAAAAATTACTATTGAAAGCGGAGAGGTCATAATTACTGGTATAATAGGTATCGGCTGCTGTATGCACCTGGTAAGGGGCAAAATAATCCACTGCGGTTTGTTTATAGTACCGGTAGAAAGGAGTTACTGAAAAAAACGGGGTAACCTTGATTGCTGTTTCAATTTCAGCAGTATGTGCAGTGAGTCCCCAGTCGTCGTGGTAGTACCGGTAGAATGATCTTAAAATAACCCTGTCACCCGCAAAATAATTGGCCCGGAAACCCAGCGGGATCTTCATCCGCTTGTCCGGCAGGTTCTCCACATGCACAGAACTATTCGCAAAATATACCCGGTGAAAAGGCAAACCAAGATAACCTGTCTGGTAAATAAGATCGGCGAGGAACATGATCTGCAATCGCTGGTTGATGATCTGGGAATAAGAAAGTGAACCGCTGTAAGAGTTGCGGGAACTGGTGGGATAATCCTCTTCTTCATCTCCGCCCCCGCCACCCGGTGGATTGACCCTTAACTCTGCCGGCAGTATCAGGCTCACTTTATCAAGATAAGCCTGGGCTTTCACTGTGAATTCGCCCATGCGATTCTTTGTTTTCTGAGAAAAATTAGCATTGATGCCAATGGAAGTATAATCAAACTCACTGGACAAACTAAGACCTGCACCAATCGTGGTTCCCTTTCTTTGATTTTCCATAGACCATGAAAGGGAAGGATAGATACGGGTATCGGCATGAGAGGCGGAAGAAATAGTTTGCGGGTTGATCTTGTCGGAAGAAGCAGACGTGTAATGATCAATTCCCACTTCGAGGTCAAAAGTATGTTTCCGGTTCAGCTTATCCCATTTGGATAGTTTAATATCAATAGAGTTAGAAATATCCGTCAGCTTTTGCGAACCAATACCACCTGTTACTGCTGCATTATTACCATCCTGTTTATAATAGCTGCTGACCAGGTTGGCTTCCTCAAAACTGAGTTTACGATTTTTATAGGCAGAGTCGGTGCCGGAGTTTTGTGCAAAGGCTCCAAAAAGAAGGAAAAACATGCCGATAACGCTCAGATAAATTTTTTTCATGTACTTATTGTTTTGAGATGGATCTTAATTGCAGCCGCAGCCGCCACCGCTCTTACCGCCATTGGCACCCGAAGCACCTTCCCGGTAAGATTTAAAACTGAGTTCTGTCTTTTCAACTTTGCGGCTGGAAAGATTCATTTCTCCATCATTCAATTTGTTCTTCTGGTACTCTTTTACCGTTTGGCAGGAAGCCAGTAATACTGTTACCAGTACCAGTGCAGCGACCTGTCCTGTTTTTTGTTGCTTCATGTAAGTCGTATGTTTTTTGATGTGTAGATAGTATCGTTATCATCAATGATGATGCAGCCAATTCCTTTTACCTGGTTGATCATATCGAGTCCTGTTTTTATCCCCATGATCATGACGGGTGTCGCCATAGCATCAGCGATCTCGGCGTTGGGACAGATGATCGTCACACTTTTTATTCCTGTAACCGGCAATCCTGTTTTAGGATCGATCGTATGCGAATATTTTTTGCCGCCGATCATCACGAATTTTTCATAATTACCGGAAGTGGCAACTGCCATATCGGTAATATTCATATAAGAAAAGGGTTGATGCGCTGCATCCGGGTCGGCAATACCAATCGTCCAAGGTTTACCATCGGGCTGTGTTCCCCAGGCCACCAGGTCTCCTGATGCATTCACAATGCCGCTTGTCACCCCATTTTGCTGCATGACCAGTTTTGCTCTTTCTGCTGCATACCCTTTACCAATGCCACCAAAACCGATCCGCATACCTTTCTCTTTCAGGAAAACAGTGCAGCTCTTTTCATCAAGAATAATATTCCTGTAATTAATAAGCCGTACCATTTTCTTTGCCAGTGAAGGGTCGGGTAAGGCGGTCATCGTCTTATCAAAATTCCAAAGCTTTTTGTCGATGGAGCCATAACTGATATCAAAGGCGCCTTGTGTAACAGATGATATTCGTATGGAACGGCTGATGAGATCAAAGACTTCCCGGTCAACTTTTACCGGTGATATTCCAGCCATTGCATTGACCTGGTTGGTTTGGCTGCTATCGTTGTAAGTAGTCAGTAATTGCTCGATCCGCTGAATCTCCTCAACGGCTTCCCTGATTCGCCCTGCAGCCCAACCTTCATCAGCAGCAACAACACTGATCTCAAAACGATTGCCCATCAGTTTCATGGACTGACGATGTACAACAGTATTTATGGTTAAAGGCTCAGTTAGCTGCATTCATTGCCGATTTTAACTGGGAAAGAAAATTTTCAGGAGTACCCTCCGGGAAGCCTTCCCAGTTTTTGATCATTTTACCCTCTGCATTCAGCAAGACAGTAAGAGGAAATATACCTCCGGGATTATATTGATCGGCAAGCACTTCATTGCTCTTTTGCAATTCTTTAGAAAGCTGGTTCTTTTTCAAACGGGGGAAATCAGCATTTACGAGCACTAATTTATCAGCGGCCAGTGTCCTGAAACCCTCACTCTCAAATATCTCTTTATGCATCCTGATACAGGGACCGCACCAATCTGAGCCGGAGAAATTAAGAAGTATATATTTGTTTTCAGTACTGGCTTGTTGCTTTGCCTTTGTAAGATCAGTGCCCCAGTCGCTGTTAACAGTTAAAAAAAGAAGGGAAGCGAACAATACGGATGCTACTTTCATGTGCCTGTTTTTCCAAAAATAAACGTTATAGCAATAAATTTAATATGAACTTGCTCACCCTTAACAAATCATTACCAGCCGCAAAAATTCCAATCACAGCAATTTGGCTTTTGACCCCTGGCCGGAATTTGAACGTATCCTTCTTTTTTATTTGCCCGGAAAACAAAACCTTTGGAGCCTTATACTGTTAAAGGCTTAGTTTTTAATAAGCAACCAATAACCCACAATTAATCCACTTGGTACAGGCATATAATTTTCTGGCTTCCTGGCAACTCTTTCCCGAAAAAGGCCATTATGAATATGGCGAAAGACCCAAAAGCGGCATCTATAAAATAGAATCAACTGAGGACCGCAAAGAACTCAGTATTTCACATAACTGGGTGACATTAGAAAACCAGGCCTTTGCCTCGCAATATAAATTGATCGCTGACGGTGACCTGAACCCTTTTCAAGATCAAAACCTCGCCGACCAGGCACAAGCTAGTTTTATTGACAGCATCAGTTTTGAAATCCATTTTTATAAAAACGGACAGGTTAGTTTACACGTAGTTCATGAAATAATGCCCAATGGTTATCTCAAGATCACACAGCAGGGAACCAAACCTGATGGTTCGGCCTATACCAATTCCGAGATCTATCATAAGCAACTCAGTGTGCTACCCTACTCTGCTTCGGTGGCCGGGGCGCTGATCAGACCGACAGAAGAAGGCATGATCAAACACAAGGCCCTTACCGCAATGGAAGAGCAGACCAATATGCAGTTGGACCAGATCCGGAAACAAATTGAACTGCTGGCCCTGCAGGCACAGGAGATCCAGAAACGAAAAGACCTTTCGCTGATGATCTATAATGCAAAACTTTCTTTCAAACCCAATATTGGCCAGACCTATTATTTATACGAAAAGCAGGACGAGAGTTTTACACTTTCACTGGTGGCACCCAAAGAGTGGGGACCCGCCGGTCCTTTTAAAAAATTTGTGGCCGCTGTCCGTTTGCTCGCCGATCATACCTGGATGGAGCTTTGATCATTTGCATGTATTTTATTGATCTGGCACAATAAGCACAAACCCTTAGCGTTTATACGATAACCATCCTCTATCCTAGTCATGAGAAAACCTTTACTTATGGCAGGCATTGTCCTGCTGTTTACTTCCACCGAACTTACCGCCCAGGTGCTTAACTGGGGCAGTTCCTTTTCACCGCCATGGGCTAATGGAAATACCAACCGTACAGCCACCAATGTAGCAGGTACCGGTGTTGACATTAATGTAGCTTCTGTTATTACTGGTGGGGGTTCGTATGGATTGTCTCCATCAGCTGCACAAACACCTACTGTATCCGGTGCCACTTTTACCGTTCCGGGTTCCGCCGAAAGATTACAGCTAAACACTGACTTTGCTACCAATACCAGTGCTGTAACTATTACTATAACCTTTTCCGCCCTGGTAAGACAAGTATCCTTCCGGCTCGCAGACATTGATAAAAGTAATGCCACATCTACTACTTATTTTGACAGGGCCACCATAACAGGCTACATGGGCTCCCTGTTGAATTATACCCCTTCCATTTCAAAATATGATGCAACCGACCCTGCTTTTCTTCAGTTGGGAAGTGGTACTGCCGCTGTCAACAGCAGCAGTGGCCAGGCCGGTAATACAGCTTCTGATCTCACCGATCAGCGGGGAACTATTACAGTTGATTTCGGCGGCACTATTATTAATAAAGTAGTCATCGTGTATGATAATGCCCCTGGTGCTGATGCGGATCCTGCTGCCCAGGATTTTGCTATTGGTAATGTGTCTTTCCAATTATTGACCTTACCTGTCAACCTTGTTTCGTTCAGTGCTGCACAATCCGGTAACGATGTACAACTGAGATGGACAACAGCCCAGGAAAGCAACAGTTCCTATTTTGCAATTGAAAGAAGCAATAATGCCAGTGACTGGTCGGCGATTGGAACAATTACAGCCCGTGGTAATACAACTGAAAGAACCGATTATACATATACCGATATCAACCCGGCAAAAGCCAATCTTTTCTACCGGCTAAAGCAGGTTGACCAGGATGGAAACTTCAAATACTCTTCCGTTGCCCGGATCAGTAATAAAGATGTGATTGCAGAACTGGTCACTTATCCGAATCCTTTCAGTACACAGGTGAATATCAGTCTTCACTCAGCTGCAACACAGCAGGTGACCAGTACCATTACGGATATAGCAGGAAGAACCATCCAGGCTGATATTAATCAGCTCCATCAAGGCAATAACAATTACAGCATGGTCGTTTCAGAAAAGTTACCATCTGGCATTTACTGGCTCCGTATTACGGATGAACAAAAGAATGTGATCGGCCAGGCCCGTTTATTCAAAAAATAGTATTCATATCAACAGGATAGGTTTAGTACCCGCCACCCACCATGGCGGGTTTTTGTTTACCATCCTGCAGTAACTTTGGCCAAAATAATTGCAGGATGACCAAACTGAGTGTGAATATTAATAAGATCGCCACCCTGCGGAATTCGAGAGGTGGTAATAATCCTGATGTGGTAAAAGCCGCAATGGATGTGCAGCGTTTTGGTGCGGATGGAGTAACGGTGCACCCAAGGCCGGATGAACGGCATATCCGGTATGAAGATGTACGCCAGATCAAAACGATCATTACCACTGAATTTAATATTGAAGGCAACTGCACTGAACAAAAATTTGTGGACCTGGTATTAGAAACCCAACCCGACCAGGTGACCTTAGTACCCGACACACTCGGGCAACTAACCTCTGATCATGGATGGGATACAATTAAGAATAAAGATTACCTGCAAAACATGATCAGTGTTTTTAAAAAGGCCGGCATCCGTGTTTCCATTTTCGTGGACCCGGATGTGAAGATGGTACGGGGTGCTGCAGAAACCGGGACCGACAGGATCGAGTTGTATACAGAAGGCTACGCCAAACAATATACAACCGGCAATAAGCAACAGGCAATCCTTCCCTATGTATCAGCAGCGTTGAAAGCAAAGGAATTGGGATTGAGTTTAAATGCCGGGCACGACCTGGACCTGCAGAACCTGCAATTTTTTAAACAGAACATCCCCTGGTTAGACGAAGTAAGTATCGGCCATGCCCTTATTTGTGATGCTATTTATTTGGGATTGGAAAATGCGGTGCAGTTGTATAAGAGGCAGTTGCAGTGATTGATGGTGCAGTTTTCTATTGATTACCAGTGTAAAACTGTACCAGAAGTGTCATATATTTACGAGTTGTGCGTCATTTTAGAGAAACCTACTAATAGAAATGAGTTTA
>JAEUVP010000256.1 GCA_016786805.1 Chitinophagaceae bacterium
AGGTGAAGCTAGGGCAGGTAGTAAAAGTTTTAGTAGACGATGGGGCAGATAAATACAAAGAGTTACCAGGTACGATTGTCTGGATAGCTGATAAGGCAGAGTTTACCCCGAAGACCATACAGACAAAAGAGGAAAGAGCCAACCTGGTGTATGCAATTAAAGTAAAAGTGAAGAACGATGGTTACCTGAAAATAGGTATGTACGGAGAAATAAAGTTTAAGTGATGAAATCAGTAGTAGTAAATAATATCAGTAAACGGTATGGTTCTAAAAAGGCGGTGACGACGGCCTTACAGGGAATTAGCTTTGAAGTGGATAAAGGTGAGCTGTTTGGCATCATCGGACCCGATGGTGCCGGTAAGACATCCTTATTCAGAATATTGACCACACTCTTATTGGCAGAAGAAGGAACAGCAACCGTAGATGGACTTGATGTGGTAAAAGATTATAAAGCGATTCGTCAGCGGGTAGGGTATATGCCCGGCCGGTTTTCCTTGTACCAGGACCTGACCGTAAAAGAGAACCTTGATTTTTTTGCCACCATTTTCAATACATCTGTTGAAGAGAATTATGACCTGATCAAAGACATCTATTCACAGATAGAACCTTTCAAAGACAGGAAGGCGGGTAAACTCTCCGGTGGTATGAAACAAAAACTAGCATTGAGCTGTGCATTGATACACCGGCCCTCTGTATTATTTCTTGATGAACCGACAACAGGTGTTGATGCGCTGTCAAGAAAAGAATTCTGGGAAATGCTGCGAAAGCTGAAAGAACAGCAAATTACTATCCTTGTTTCTACACCCTATATGGATGAGGCCAGTCTTTGTGATAAAGTAGCGCTGATACAATCCGGTAAAATTTTATCCATCGACACACCGGAAGGAGTAGTAAGGTCGTTTGGGAAAAAGATCATGGCCGTAAAGAGCAGCAATATGCTGCACCTGCTGGCTGACCTGAAAAAAACGGAACTGCTGGAAGATGCCTATCCTTTTGGAGAGTATCATCACGCCGTTCTGAAAAATGAAAGTAGTGGACAGGAATTGAAAAATTATTTGCAGCAGAAAGGGTATCCTTTTGAGATCAAAGAGACAGAGCCGAATATCGAAGATTGTTTCATGGCCTTAATGAAGAATTAAATGAGTACCAATAAAGTCATAACAGCAGAACAGCTTACCAAACGCTTTGGCGATTTTACAGCGGTCGATGCTATTTCCTTTGATGTATACAAGGGAGAGATATTTGGTTTCCTGGGAGCAAATGGTGCGGGCAAGACAACCGCAATGCGGATGTTATCAGGATTATCGATGCCTACTTCCGGAAAAGCAAGTGTTGCCGGTTTTGATGTATATAAAGAGAATGAAAAGATCAAACAGAATATCGGCTATATGAGCCAGAAATTCTCTTTGTATGAAGACTTGACGGTAAAGGAGAATATCCGGTTTTATGCAGGCATCTATGGAAAGAGTGATCAATTCATCAAAGAGAAAACGGCTATTGTACTGGAACAATTACACCTCTCCGCAGAAGGGAATAAACTGGTGAAATCATTACCGCTTGGCTGGAAACAAAAGCTGGCCTTCTCCGTGGCCATCTTTCATGAACCACAGATCGTTTTCCTGGATGAACCAACAGGAGGTGTTGATCCGGTTACCAGAAGAGAGTTCTGGAATATGATCTACCTGGCAGCTGAAGCGGGGATCACAGTTTTTGTTACAACACACTACATGGATGAAGCAGAATATTGTAACCGGGTATCTATTATGGTAGACGGAAGGATTGATGCATTAGATACCCCGGAAAAATTGAAGAAAACCTATGGCGTGGCCACTATGGACGACGTGTTTTTAAAACTGGCCAGGAAAGCAGTGAGGTCAGCAGACTAATGAATAAAAAGGGCGAAATACTGATCGGGAATTAAGGCCACTTTGAATAGTACGCCTATCAACCGGTAAACATTTCAACCTGTCAACTACTAAAGTAATGAAGCAGTTTATAGCATTTGTAAGAAAAGAATTCTATCACATTTTCCGGGATAAACGGACGATGTTCATCCTGTTGGGAATGCCGGTGGTGCAGATCATTATTTTCGGGTTTGCTCTCACCAACGAGGTAAAGAATTCAAAAATAGCGATCCTTGATCCCTCTAAAGATGCAGCCACTACTTCACTGATCGCACAATTGGAAGCAAGCCGTTATTTTGAAGTGGACCAGGTCATCCATTCAGCGGAGGAGATTGAGCCGATCTTTAAAAAAGGAAAGATCAAACTGGCGATTATTTTCCCGGCCAACTTTAATGAAGACCTTCAGCATTTTAATAAAGCACAGGTGCAGTTGATCGCTGATGCATCTGATCCGAATGTAGCCAATACGCTGACCAATTATGCCACGGCTGTTATCATGGATTACCAGAACCGCATTACAAGCGATAGGAAACTGCCTTACACGATCAATACAGAGATGCGGATGTTGTATAACCCCGAGCTGAAAGGAGCATATAATTTTGTACCGGGTGTGATGGCTATGGTATTGCTGCTTGTTTGCACCATGATGACCGCTATCACGATTGTGCGGGAGAAGGAAATGGGTACGATGGAGATTATGCTGGTTTCACCTATGAAGCCTTTCCGGATCGTTATCGCAAAAGCAGTCCCTTATCTTTTATTATCTTCTGTCAATATCGCCAGTATTTTGTTATTGAGTGTGTTTGTACTGGATGTACCGATCAACGGAAGCCTGGTATTATTGGTTTTTGAAAGCCTTTTATTTACACTCGTTTCATTAGCATTGGGTTTATTGATATCATCCAGGGCTGAATCGCAGCAAACAGCCATGTTCATTTCACTGGTGGCACTTTTCCTTCCCACTGTGATGCTCAGTGGTTTTATGTTCCCGGTAGAAAATATGCCCTTGCCACTACGCACCGTTTCAAATATTGTTCCGGCCAAGTGGTATTACAGTATTGTGAAATCAGTAATGATTAAGGGCATCGGATTGCATGCGGTCTGGAAAGAGACGCTGATATTGATGGGGATGCTGGTATTCTTTCTCGGACTTGCTATTAAGAACTTTAAAATTCGCCTGGCATGAGGACATTGAAATTTTTATTGCAAAAAGAATTCCGGCAGATATTC